>CAYTVR010000137.1:0-18463 GCA_964441245.1 uncultured Saprospiraceae bacterium
TTTTTTCAATCATTTCAGCAGTGATGGTCCCTAAGGCGTTTCCTTGTTCACTGGCAATCACAGAAGGTTTTCCATTAATCAAAATTTGTACACCTTCGCTGCCGCGTAAACTAATGACTCCCTCTATATTGACATTGACCGAAGGTACATTATTCAACACTTCCAATGCACTAGCACCCGTACTACTCAAATCTTTCCCTACATTAAAAACACGTTTATCTAATTTAAATTCAGTTGAAGATTTTTCGGCTTGAACGACCACTTCATCAAGTGTTGCAGCATCTTCTGAAAGTAGAATAGTTCCTAAATTCGCCCGCCCATTGTCCATCTCAAATGATTCTATTGTTTTGGGGGTAAACCCAATAAAAGTAATTTGGATAGCAATATCTTTTCTATCAACTGTTATCTTAAACTCGCCATTGCCATCTGTCGTCACTCCAGTAATCGCTTGTTTTGTCGTTTGATCTAAAATCGTGATAGTGGCAAACTCAATCGGATTTTTAGTATTACTGTCTAAAACGATTCCGCTGATATTAATGGCCTGTTTTTGGGCCAATAGGTCGGTGGTATTCAACAAAGTCAAGAAGCAAATAAGGAATTTTAAAATTTTCATAATGGAGTGCTTTGATAGCTATGAGTGATGATGTTGTTATTTGACTAAAACTAGGTTAAATATTTAGCGGAATAAAAAAATAAATACTTTAAACAGTTGATTTAATAGGGTAAACGACATCTGGTCGAATAAGTTTTGAAAAATGCGAGTAATTAGCAGAGTAAAACATTCAAGGCAAAACTTAGTGATGTGTTTATAGAGTAATTGAAACTATTAATTAACTCGAATATTGAAATGATCTTTCATTTTCTAAAATGTCATATACCGCTTCATCATAGGCTTCAATGGTTTTGGTCTTTTTTATTTTCTTTACGATTTTAGTTGGATTAGAAAGCGGTGTTGCGAAGTATCGCCAAAAGGAAAGCATTTTCATAATGACTTGTTTGTCTCCCGTTAGTTTTTGTTCGTATGCTGAAAAGAGGGTGTCATGAAATTTGCTAAAAATTTCAAATCTGTTGTCAGGATATTCGTGCGTTCTATTTTTGATCATACTGGGTAAAAAAGGATCGGCAATCAAACCTCGACCAATCATCCAATGATCAATTTCTGGAAAGCGTTCTTCCATTTCGCGAAAGCGTGCAAAATTTGTTATATCTCCATTGAAATAAAGTTGATGCGGACTATGATCTATACATCTTTGGAAGCCCTCTAAGTCAACTCCTCCTTTGTACAACTGCTTCCCAATACGCGCATGGATCGCAATATTTTTGATGGGGTATTTTTCTAAAACTGGAAAAGCTTCGATGATTTCTAAAGGATGTTCATAGCCCATTCGCATTTTCATGGAAACGATGATATCGGACTCCGTATGGATTTTGTCCAAGATTCGATCTATCCTGTCTGGGTCATTAATCAGACCTGAACCCATGCATTTATTGATGACCATTGGATATGGACATCCTAAATTCCAATTCAATTCTTTATAACCTAAGGATTGTACAAATTTAGAAACAAAGATAAATTCATCTGCACTGTTGGTCATGATTTGCGGGATGACATTTAGCGTTTTATTATTCTTGACTTGAATGTCTCGATCATAGTTAGCCTTGATGACCATTTTACCGTTTAGACGAATGTAAGGGGCATAGAAGGTATCGATCCCTCCAAAATAATGATGAAGGGCATTCCTGAATCTAAAATCTGTAAATCCCTGCAAGGGCGAGGACAAAAGCGTACAACTCATTTGACAAAATTAAATGATACCATAAGGTTCATTAAAATAGCTGTGAATAAAAATCAAAGGTAGAATTTTATTCAATATTTTTATCAATTTGAGGAAACTCTTAAGATCAGATATTTGTTGTGCGGCTTTTATTTGCAAAGGTTTGAACGGGCTATTTTGAATGAATAGCTTGATCAAAAAATCGAAGAGTTTTTTCAACATGATTTTGCCAATAAGGCCATTCATGTCCTCCTTCAAATTCTTGGTAAATATGGGGAATATGCAACTCATTGAGTTGTTGATGGAGCAGTCGATTAGGGTCCAATAATGTATCTGTAAGACCGCAGTCAAAGCGAAGTGCTGGAATCTTTTTTTGATTGATTTTCATCGCTTGAATCACATCTGGTAAATCACAAGAAGCAGTATAGTCTTCTAAAGGTTCTTCTACAAATTGGGCCATTTGCTCTAACTTGGTTATCGAACTATGTCCAGAAATAGCTTGAAATTTTTCGGGATATCTTGCTCCCAACATCAGGGCACCATAACCACCCATGGATAAGCCACCGATACAAACTGGAGAATCATCGCCTGCTTCAGAAAGATTTTCTTTGATGGCTAAGATTGCATCATTGACAATCCATTGATCGAAGTTATTTTTATGGTGTGAAAAGTAGGCAGATCCATCTCCCCACAAACCATCTGATGGCATAGCAATGATTGCTGGCTGGATTTGATTTTCTTCCATTAGTCGATGCCCGGTATGATGTGCTCCTCCTTTTAATGCCCAGATCCAAGCACTTCCATAAACGCCATGTAGCAAAATATATATTGGAAGATTGGTCGTTTCTACGGCCACCTTAGGTACAAAAAGACAGATGTCACCACGTCCTAAAAGATTTGGTGTTTTGACCGTTAGAAAACGAAGTCCATCTTTTTCGTAAGGACCATCGGAAAGTTCTATTGTACGAAAACTACTCATCGTAAATGGATGTTTTTTAGCGCTAAAAATGAATGAATATAATTGGTTTTTTCTTATTGAAATACAACAACACCTTTTGCATTATTACCTTTCAGTAAATCGTCAAAAGCGATTGTCAAATCATCCAATGGATATTCTCTGGTAATCATTTCATCTAATTTTAAATCACCTTTTTTATATAAGCGCATTAGTTTTGGAAAATCAATTTGCGGTCGACATTTTCCGTAAAGGGGGTTGATATAAATCTTATCCCATTCAAATAGTCTCATGTCAATAGTGATTTCTTCTTCGATGCCACTGACTTGTACAGCTGTTCCAGCATTTCTAATCATTGCCAAAGGAGCCGCTCCCAAAGCAGGAATAGCTGTACATTCAAAAGCATAATCAGCTCCTCGATTGGATAACATTGCTTTTACTTTTTCGGAAGTTTGTATCAATCCTTTATCGTTTTTATCCGCAAGGATGGTATCGGTTGCACCGAATTGTTTGGCCAATTCTAATTTGTGCGGGTTGATGTCCACGGCTATGATTCTGCCTGCTCCAGAAATTTTACAAGCTTGGATCACCATTAGACCAACACCGCCACAACCTAAGACCACTGCGGAACTTCCAGCTTGTAATTGGGCGGAATTCACGACAGATCCATATCCTGTCATTACGCCACAACTCACAATGGCCGCTGCGGAGTAATTTAGATTTTCTTCGTTTACTTTTACTAAAGCAGATTTTTTGACTAAAGCATACTCACTCAAAGTCCCAAGATTAAAAGAGCGTTCAATATTTTGATCTCTCCATTTTGAACCTTCTAGGTGTGCATGTCCAGGAGTGAATCCGTTTCCACCAGCTACGACTGGCGAATTATTTTCACAAATATGTTGGTTGCCTTCTTCACATTGGAAACAGGTCATACATGGCGTAGCCCAATTTAAAATAACTTGATCACCTGCTGCAAACTTGCTAACTCCTTCACCAACTTGTTCTACTATTCCAGCACCTTCGTGTCCCATGACAATCGGTTTTCCCCATGAAAGGGAATCGTAATCGGTGTGGCAAAGTCCAGCTGCTTTCATTTTAACTAATACTTCATCTTTTTGCGGATCAGCAAGTGTAACATTTTCTATTACAAATTTTCCATCACCAGTAGCAACAGCAGATTTGGATTGTATTGGCATCTTTTATTTTAAGTTTTAATATTTTGTAAATGTATTGTTTTTCAGCTTTCGCTAGAAGTTAAATTAAATTGTTGGGTTTCAACGGAAGGCTAAGATCCATTAGTTTTGTTTTGTCTATTTTCTGTCCATTTTTAATGAACTTCGTTCCTAGAATATACGCTTTTGCATTGTTGACTGCATCGATAGCGAGTAAGGTTTCTTCTTTAAAATACCAGACCGAGAATTGATTTTCTTTGGCTGCTTCTTTTCTAATCAATGCTTCAGTATATCCTTCGGAAAGTCCGACCATTTGGAGTTTTATGTCATACTGATCTGACCAAAACCAGGGAATACTATTATAGATTTTTTCTTTCCCACAAATCGTAGCGGCGGTTACTTTAGCTTGGTCCACCGCATTTTGAACAGATTCTAGTCTAAGGTAACAATCGTAATGTGGATTATGATGAAAAGAACAATCTCCGATGGCATAAATATTTTCGTCATTGGTTCTTGTACTCGCATCGACTTTTATACCATTCTCAATTTCTAAACCTGCTTTTTCAGCCAAAGCTGTATTGACTCGAATACCAACTCCAAGGACAATGATATCAGCGATATATTGAGAACCATCTGTACAGGATACCAGATTGTGGTCCTCCTTGTTTTCAATAGAGACTACATTTTTTGTCGTCTCTATATTGACCTCATTTGCTTCATGCAAATCTTTAAAAAAGCTAGACATTTCTGTTGAGGTAACTCTAGCCAAAAGTCGATCTTCTCTTTCGAGTACGGTAACATTGGCCTTGAGTTTTCTTAAAGAGGCAGCAGTCTCTAAACCAATATAACCACCTCCAATAACAACCACTCGTTTCTTTTGACTATTCATAATCGCTTGACGAATATGGATGGCATCCTCTAGGGTTCGCATTGGAAAAAGATTGACCGCGGTATCGATTCCATCAATCGGAGGAATGAGTGGACGAGCGCCGGTGGCTAGCACCAAATGATCATAGGTTTGAATCGTTTGATCGTCTAAAAGGATATTTTTTTCTTTTCGATTGATTGCTTTGATGCTTGTCCCTAGACGCAAAGTAATGGCCTCTTTTGCATAACTTTCCGCTGACTTCAACTTAGTGCCTGCTGCACTATCCTCATTGGTCAAATAGGTTTTGGAAAGGGGAGGACGGTGATACGGAAGATTAGAATCGGTGTCAAATAAGATGATGTTTCCTTGCCAACCTTCTTTACGAAGAGCAAAGGCACAATTGACTCCGGCGTGACTGGCACCGACGATAACACACACTTGATTGTTTTCAGACATAGTAATTAAAACGGGTTGGTTAGATTGTCTTTAATTTGCAACTTTTAAGGTAATACCATCAAGTGCATCAGTGACTTTTAGTTGACAAGATAAACGACTATACTCGTTGACATTGTCTTCAAATTCCAGCATGTCGTTTTCTATTTCAGTGGCTTCCTCCATTTTTTGCATGTCCTCAGGAGCTACATGTACATGACAAGTAGCGCAGGAACAAACTCCGCCGCAATCCCCATCAATGCCTTTGACATTATTATCGACAGCGAGTTCCATGACTGATCCAGAATTGGCTTCTGCGCTTATGCTTTGATTGTCGGAAGTAATAAAAGTTATTTTTGCCATTTTTTTAATTTTTAATTCGTTGTTATTTGTGAAAATTTATTTTTTTTGCTGGATGAAATTAGTGGCGCTAAATGATTTCGTTTGGTATTTTGGTCAATCAAATTTACGCGTCCTTATGGATTTGGTTGTCAAAGCAAAGCTTTGAAAGCGTAAAAACTTCAACTCCATTATATATTTTGACCAAAAGAAATCATAAAGAACCAAATTAGCTTTGACCTTTGAATTTTACTGTGATTTTGTCGTATCCCACTTTGCGATTAAATTCGCCCCATTCTTCTAAATTATCTTTCTTTTCTAGTAAATCAATTGCTGCTACTTTTTCCGTAAGGCTCGTTAATAAAACCCTCATGATTTGTCTAGCATGAGATGCTCCCAAGCAAGTATGAATGCCAAATCCAAAAGCAACATGTGGATTCATTTTTCGATCTAATATGATCTCATTCGGATTTTCAAAAACCTTTTCATCTCGATTGGCAGATGCCCAACATAAAGAAATTCTAGTATCTGCCTTGATGGCGTGTTCACAAACTTGCGTATCCTCTGTGGCAACTCGACCCATATGCGTTAAAGGAGAAAAATAACGCACGAGTTCTTCAATAGCTTTATTGATCAACTCAGGTTCGTTGCGTAAGCGATCAAGCGAGGCGGGATGATCAGCGAGATAAGCAATGGTATTTGTTACATAATTGATCACCGTATCTCGTCCTCCTGCAAAAGTTAGAATCATTACCCCCTTGACTTCTTCTTTGGTTAATTTTCTTCCTTGAACTTCTGAGGTCAACAAAACGGAATATAAATCTTGACCAGGATTTTCAATGGCTTTATCGATTTGTTGATCCAAATAATCATATAGAATATTTGCCTTACTCGCATCAAGTGCATCATCTTCACTTCGGAAAACATGTGTTCCCCAAGAAATCCAAACTTCAGCTTCGGCATAAGGAATATTTAGTAGGAGAGTCAGGGCTCGAGATTGTAGTCGAAGAGAAAATTCTTCAATGACTTCCACCTTATCCATTGTTAAAACTTCATCGAGCAGTTCATGGACAATTTGCGTTAATTTTTCTTTGTATTCCGTTTGCTCGGGTCGTTTAAACCAAGCTTCGACTAAGTCCCGATATTCCCGGTGCATTGGAGGATCAACTTCAAAAGGAATTTGACGAATGTCTCGAATTTTAACTTCTGAAGGAACAACGATTCTACCTGGTGCAGCACCCGATTGAAAGGTTTTCCAGTTGTGTGCACATTTACGTACATCTTTGTGTCGTAGGACCATCACTACTGGATCGTCCTGATCATTTATTTTACCATAACCTTCTTCTAAACGAGCTTTTTCAAAAGGATCTGGATGGTCACTCTTTTTCATATGATGGAATTTTTTCTTTTTTTTCTTTTTGTGATGCAGTATTTTTTCTTTTACAAAAGTCGTTAAAATTTATATTCTTTTTTTATCTTATTTTTACCAATAAGCAAACTATTTTGTTGTAAAATGTCGTAATTTTCTATTTTGGAGAAGAAATAGCATATTTATGAAACCTGTTTTAGAAGAAATTCAGCTTGGTAAATTACAGTCCATTCATGCTTTTCGTCATGTAAAAAAGGATTTTGAAACGCCCTGGCATTTTCATCCTCAGCATGAATTGACCTATATTGAGGAGAGCGTTGGGACTAAATATATAGGCGATTATGTAGGCGCTTATCAGCCAGGAGAACTTGTACTCTTGCGATCAAACCTTCCACATAGTTGGAAGAATCAAGTTCAAAAAGAGGGACAATCCATATCAACTGTGGTCCAATGGAATAAAGGAATTTTTGCAAAAGTGCCTGAATTGGAATCCGTATTCAACATGTTAAAAATAGCTTCTCGCGGTATTTCATTTTCAACTTCTGAGGTAGAATCATTTATTCCCCTTTTGCAAAAGTTACCGACGCTAACAGGACAAAATTTGTATGTTCAATTACTGAATTTATTGACTCAACTTTCAGCCTGTAGTTACCAGACCTTTTCGGAGGCAAGTTTTATGGATGATCTACCAACTGAATATGGTTCTCGAATGGCTAAGATTCATGATTTTGTAGAAGTAGCTTATCCAAGAAAAATTTATTTGGCGGAGCTAGCAGAACTAGTCAATATGTCGGAACAATCTTTTTCTCGTTTTTTTAGTAAAATGATGGGCCGACCTTTTTTTACTTTTTTAAATGAATATAGAATCAATATGGCGAGTCGTATGCTGATTGATACCGATTGGCCAGTTGCTCAAATTAGTTATGCCTGTGGCTATGAATCTCTTCCGTTTTTTCACAAACAATTCAATAAATTCAAAGAAGAATCCCCTTCTAAATATCGGAAGAAATATGCATGATATTGGAGTATCGAATTAAGAGGGAGGACAAATATTCAGTATCCATTAAATCAATATTCAATAACCAATATCTAGTACTTAGAGTCGTTCTCCATTACTTGCTTGATTTATTTGTTTTTGTCTTTTGGCTTCTTCTTTTTTGACATTTTCAATATGTGGGTCTTGCCATTTGGATGGAATAGTTCCTTTTGTCCACTGGAGGTAATCCATTTTTAATTCTTCTAGTTTTTCTGAGAATTTTTCGGCTAAATCATGGTGTTCGAAAGGATCTTTTTCCAAATCAAATAGCAATGTTTTTTCCTTATAAGCGGAGCGTATTAATTTGTATTTTCCTTTTCTAACAGCATAGCCAGCTCCGTCCGAGTAACGCCAAAAAAGTAGATCATGTGGTGCTGTTTTATTTTCCCCATTAATAAAAGGTAACAAATTTACGCCATCTAGTTTTCCCTGAACGGGATATTCAATATTTGCTGCACTAAGAATGGTTGGATAAATATCTAAGGCTGAAATAGGGTGTTGATATCGTTCGTTTTTTTGAATTCTATTTGGCCAAGAAACTAAAAATGGTACTCGGATACCTCCTTCAAATAACATTCCTTTATGGCCTCTGAATGGTTCGCTTCTAGCAGCATGAATATGACCACCATTATCACTATAAAAAAAGATGAGCGTATTCTCATATTGGCCAGTTTCTTTTAGTTTGGCAATAACTTTTCCTATACCAGCATCCATACCTACGACCATCGCTCCATAAGCTGCTCGATCACCTTCTTCAACATGTTCCATTGACTTCAGATATTCATTGGTACTTTGTATTGGCGCATGAGGTGCATTGTAGGCTAGATACATGAAAAACGGATTTTCCTGTTTTGCGTAAGCTTCAATATAATCTACTGCAGCTTGTGAAAAATCATCAGTTAGGTAGCTTAAATCTTTTTGAGGAACGGGTTGACCATTTTTTAATACGCCATGTATTTTTCCTTTTTTGCCTGTGTCCCCCCAATAGCTCATTCCGCCACCGAAGAAACCAAACCAGTCGTCAAATCCACGATTGTTTGGCCAGAATTTTTCATCATCACCTAAATGCCATTTTCCAACAGCGCAAGTTTGATATCCCTTTTCTTTCAGTAATTCTGAAATTAATAATTCATTTAAAGGAAGTCCCGCATCAGGATCTTTTTGCGTATAAGGTGTATTGTTTTCATGACCAAATCGTTGTTGATATCGTCCGGCCAATAATCCTGCTCGACTTGGACTACAATAAGGATGCGAAGCGTAACCGGCTTGAAAGGAAATGCCTTCTTTGGCCAATTGATCAAGATGAGGAGTAGGAATATCAGTACAACCATTGAAGCCCACGTCACCCCAGCCTTGATCGTCTGAAAGAATGATCAATATATTAGGAGCAGTCGTTGAATTATTTTTGACAGTAGTCTTATTCTGTTGATTTTCAGTTTGTGCTTTTGTATTTGCAGTGCAACCGAAAAATGTCGTAAAGACTAAGAAAAAGATTAAATTTTTCATCGTTAATTTTAATTAAAGTTTAGTTCAATTTTAAATGCATTGGCCATGTCGTCCATCTTGATATCCTTAATGTTTAACACCAAGGCATCTTCTCTATGTTCCCATTCAATTGACTTTCCAGAGCCTAAATGAGTAATCGATATAATGTCGCCTTGCCTAATTTTAAAACTGGATTTTAATGCTCCAATTTTTAATTCATCGACAGGTTTTCCTAAACAAGTGGCGTAAAGATTATTTCCTTTTGTTGTAAAACGTATGTCATCAATGCCGTATTGAATTTTTGCGAAATGATTGTTATGGTGAAAAATATTATTGCCTTGACTGATACTATTGGTGCCTTCGCCAAAAATAAACCAAGGGGAAGTTCCATAAACGGCTTCGCCATTTTGGGCTAACCAGTGGCCAAGTTTTTCAAGATTTTCAACAACTTCTTTTGGAAATGTACCATCCGATTTTGGTGGAATATTAAGTAGAAAGATACCATTTTTACTGATCACATCCATTAACATATCTACCAACTCATTTGCGGATCGAGTGGGAATACCTTGACGATAAAACCAACCAGGTGTTTCCCAGTCAGGAGGGATATTGATGTCCATGTCAGTCATCCAAACATCATAGGCTGTGTGGTTTAAAATCCCATTTTCTAAATCCCTCATTCCAACGCCTGGTGGAATGTCATGTGACTTATAAATAAATTCTACCTCTTTTCCATTTTCCAAAGCTTTGTTGTAAAAGTAAGTAATAAAATCTCTTTGATATTTTTCATTGAATACAGGTAAGGGTTCTTTTTCTTCGCCGATATATTTAGATTGTTGGATTACTTTTTTATGGTTGCCTCCTTTGGTTCCTCCAAAACTAGAATCTACCCAAAATAAATCCGGACTATATTTGTCAACACCTTCCTTTGCAAAATCAATCCAATCATTACCTTTAATAGAATGGTAGGACACCAATGTCTTAATTCCTTTTGCTCGTAAAGCCTTGAATACTTCCCCGACGATGTCAATCTTTGGGCCCATTTTAAAGGAATTATAATCGGAAAGATCACTATTCCAATGTTTGAAAGGACTTCCATGCCAACCAATTACGCCACCGAATTTTGCTCCAGCTTTTTCATACAAATTAGCCCATTCTTCAGCATCAAATTTTTCACCTTTGAAAAGTTTGATCCGTTCATCAGCAGATAAATTTTTATACGCAGGTATATATCGAAGCGTCTGAATACCCCAATGACAATAGATACCGAATTTTGCATCAATCAGCCATTGAGGAGTTTGATGTTTTCGTAAAGAGGTCCAATCTGATTTAAAAGGTGGTGATGGTGTTAAGGTATTTGTTTGTCGCGGTTGATAAGTAATCTTTTCTTTAAAATGTTTTTTAAAGCCATTGAATTTGGCATGGGTTCTTGGTTTTTTTCTAATAGAATGTACGATAGAATCTTCGGGTGGAAGAAGCGCGATTCCAGGTTTACGAAATACATAGGGAAGCCAATCTTCACGTACTTTTTCCCATTCTTTTAAACTTCGCGTAGGAAACCAAGCAGGCCATCCATGCTTTTTAAAATCATACTTGTCTTTATTTGCTTCGACCCATTTATCTACAGTAGGGCTCATAGGTTTTTTTGGGAAAATTTGAGCGGCACGAAAATCTATAGAGATTTCTTTATCCTTGATTACATTTTTACGCCAGTTTTCTAACTCTTGCAAAAGCGTTGTTTTGATCGCTTTGTACCTTTTATCCTTAGCCAAATTGTTGATCTCATAAGGATCTTTTTGTAAATCAAAAAGTTCAATCTTTGGTTTTGTCGGAGCTAAAAAAGCAGCTTGTGCAGGATTGAGTTCTCCCTTCATATTCATCAAATTTAACTCGGCTAACATTGGATAGGACCCTTCTTTGTAATGGTTGTACTGGCAATAGGGACGCTCTGGTATTAGGTTTAGAATCAACTTATAATCTTTAGAGCGGATGGCACGCATGGCATCATGAGTTTCATCCATTTTGTCGCGTGCCGCGAAAATGTATTTCCGATTACTTAGGTCTTTACTAAAAAGACTTTTTCCATGTATTGGAACGAGTGGATCTACACCCGCAACATCAAGTAGAGTAGCGCAAATATCTATAGACATGACCATATCATCACTGACTTGATTGGGTTTTACTTTTCCAGGCCAGCGCATGATCATCGGTACTCGAATGCCTCCATCATATAAAAATTGTTTCCCTCTTACGTGGCACCGTCCATGATCGCTTACAAAAAAAACAAGCGTATTTTCTGCAAGTCCTTCCTCCTCCAATCGTTGTAGAATTGCTCCGACCTCACGATCTACTAATTGCATTTGTTCCAAGCCATTGGCCCAATCTCGTTTGCAAAAATCAGTATTGGGATAATAGGGTGGCAAGTCTACCTCTTCCATTTCAATTGGACGGGCAGGATCGCGAATCCAATATCGATGAGTTCCACCAAATGTAATACGCGCAAAAAAAGGTTGCTCAGGTTTTCGTTCAGCCCAATCTTTCCCTTCAAATAGTTGATCTCTTTTATTAGGAGTAAAGTTGCAATCTATTTTCCAACTCATTAAAGCAGTAAAATATCCAGCAGCTTTCATCAAGTGAGGAATGGGTTGAATCCCGAAAGGAAGGGCTTGTTTGTTGTTTTCGCGATGTTGATTGGCACCAATATAATTTTGATGAAAGCCAGTCATCATAGCTGAGCGAGAAGGAGAACAAACAGGTGAGGTGGAGAAGGCATGGGTATATCGAATGCCTTCAGAGGCGAGTCGATCTATATTGGGGGTATGAATTCCTTTAGTTTGATAACAGGATAAATCGGTACTCCAATCTTCAATGGTAATCCAAAGAATATTGGGTTTAGTATCTTTGGCGTAAAGAGTTGAGGTGAGACTCCAAAAGATAATGAGTATTGCTATCTTAAAGCGATTCATACTATAGTTAGTTTTATATGGTTTAAGGATCTGAAAGTACTTGATTTTAAGCAAGAGACTTTGTTCAAATGATTTAGTGATTACAACAAATGAGTTTCGTCTTGGATTTGATTTATTATCCAAGAATCGAATTATATTGACTGCCTATATTAGAGTTTATGACCAAAGAATTTGTATGTAGTCCAAAGTCGGCCATTGATGATGCGGTTTTTAAATTTTTGGAAAACATTCATTTGACCCTTGTGAGAGAAGATGAGCGACCTCCATATATACTCAATGATGTGAAAAACAGTTCTGTTTCTAATTTTTATTTAAATAAAAAAAGCAATAAATGTTGAAAGTGAATCAGTTTTCTATTCTTTGTCTCCTTATTTTTTATTGTCTTTCTAGTGGGTGTAACTTAGTAGAAAAATCCTCCGATTTGGCTGAAAAGCCCAATATCGTTTTTCTTTTTGCTGATGACATGACCTATACTGCTGTACATGCATTGGGGAATGAAGAAATTCAAACGCCTAATTTAGATAGGTTGGTCAACAATGGAACCACCTTTACCAATGCCTATAATATGGGCGCATGGAATGGTGCGGTTTGTGCTGCTTCTAGAGCCATGTTGATCTCTGGAAGATCTGTTTGGCGTGCAAATGAATTTAGAGGAAATTGGTCCAAAAAGGATACAACTTTTTATAATCAAAGCTGGGGTAAATTGATGGAAGGCGCAGGCTATGATACTTACATGACTGGAAAATGGCATGTGGATGCTCCAGCCGAAAAGATATTTCAAAATGTCAAACATATTCGCCCAGGAATGCCGAATGATAATTGGGATCATCATGAGATGGTTCGTCTATTTGCAGAATCTGTTGATAAAGATAGAGTAGATGGTCGTTTGGTTACTTCTGAAGATGTGATGCCGATTGGATACAATCGGCCTAAAGATGAAAAAGACAATTCCTGGTCGCCAAGTGATCCAAAGTTTGGTGGCTTTTGGGAAGGCGGAAAACACTGGAGTGAAGTTTTAAAAGACGATGCATTAGGGTTCATTGATCAAGCGGTAGCTAAAGACAATCCGTTTTTTATGTACCTCGCTTTTAATGCACCACATGATCCAAGACAGGCACCTCAGGAATACATTGATAAATATCCATTAGAAAATATTTCCTTGCCGAAAAGCTGGATGCCAAGCTATCCTGGTCAAAATGAAATTGGTAATGGACCTTCTTTGAGAGATGAGGCTTTGGCTCCTTTTCCAAGAACGGAGTTTGCAACAAAAACGCACATTCAAGAATATTATGCGATCATCTCTCATTTAGATACTCAAATTGGAGAAATATTAGATGCCTTAGAGGCGAATGGGCAAATGGATAATACTTATATTTTCTTTTCTGCTGATCATGGTTTAGCGATGGGAAAGCATGGATTACTGGGGAAACAAAGTTTGTACGATCATAGCATACGTCCTCCGCTGATGTTGATGGGGCCAGATATTCCTAAAGGGGAAAAGATTAAGACTGATGTTTATTTACAGGATATAATGGCGACTGCCCTGGAATTGGGAAAGATAGAAAAACCTGATTACGTAGAATTTAAAAGTTTTTTGGCGCAGGCCAAAGGAGAAAAAAAGGCAGGTAATTATCAAGAAATTTATGGAGCCTATATTGACTTTCAGCGAATGGTTCGTAAAGATGGTTTTAAACTTTTGGTTTATCCCAAATTAAAAAAAATCTTGCTGTTTGATTTAGAAAATGATCCTGAGGAAATGAACAATTTGGCGGAAAATGAGGATCAAAAAGAAAGAGTGAAATCTTTATTTACAGATTTAATGGCACTTCAAAAAGAAATGGATGATGCTTTGGATTTGGAAACAATATTTAAGGAACTATAATGACCAATAGAATTTTATGATACTTTACGTCGGTTGCTATTCGGAAATGATCACGCCTGAGTTTGGTGGACGTGGGGATGGCATTTATTGTTATGACTTTGATGAGAAAACAGGAATTTTACATTATAAAAATATAAGCATTGTTAGGAATCCAAGTTACCTATGCATAGATCAAAGTAATCGTTTTTTATATGTTATTGAAGAAGTAGTCAAAGAGAAAAATCCTATTATTAATGCTTTTGCTATTCAAGCCGATCATTCTTTACAATTGATCAATCAACAACCCATTCAAGGAGGATTGCCTTGTCATCTTGATTTTGTAAATAATCATTTACTTGCGGTGGCTTGTTACGAGACGGGACATGTAATGACTTATCCGATTGCTGAAGACGGTCGTTTGCAGGAGGCTTCATTTACGACTCGTCATGAAGGAAGTAGCATAAACCTAGAACGACAAGAAAGTGCTCATGCCCATGTGATTGTTCCAGAATCCTTAGGGAAAGTTGCAGTTTGTGATTTGGGAATGGATCAAATACTTTTTTACGAAAGTACAGAGTTTCATCAATTGAGGATACAAAAAGAAAAAACGATAAGCATTCCAGCTGGACATGGCCCAAGGCATTTGGCCTTTCATCCCGAAGGAAAATATGGCTTTGTGTCCAATGAGCTCACAGCTACCGTTTCTGTTTTAAAAAGATCAAATGACGAGCTTTGGGAATTAAAAGCTACCATTGCTGCATTGCCACCCAGTTATTCAGGTACACCTTCCGCTTCCGCGATAAGAGTCCATCCATCAGGTCGATTTGTTTATAGTGGAAATAGAGGACATGACTCGATAGCCATTTTTCATTTTGATGAAAAAAATGGAATTTTAGAACTGGTTGGACATCAATCCACTTTTGGTCGAACTCCTCGTGAATTCAATCTCACTCCCGATGGCCAATGGTTATTGGTGGCTAATCAAGATTCTGATTTTATTGTCGTTTTTAAAGTGAATTTAGAAGATGGTTCTTTGCAAAAATATAAAAAATACGATGTAAAATCTCCTGTTTGCTTAAAATGGAGTAGGGAATATTAGTATTAGATGTTTTGGTAATAAGTTAGAAATCCACTTAAAATAATCATTTAAGATACGGAGTAAAACATATGTTTTGATCAAGACTTGAATATGAAGTATCTTTGAGAGTATAATCAATCAAAATAAAAATTTAAGTTTCATACACTTTTACATGGGCTGCGTAGGTGCTATACTTGCGTAGCTATTTTTTTTATACGAATTTATAATATTTGAATATTTAAAAGCTTGGTTTCCTGAGAGAAAATAACGACTAAGAAATATTTTCTATAATTATTTCTTTAAAAAGCGATAATGACGCATTAATTCTATTAAAACAAAAAAAAACCATATAATATACTTCTATAGACATCTGTACTAAATATTCTACTGTATTTTGCTTATATTTATGGTCTACTTTATAACCTCTCATTTTAGTATTTAAAATTCCCCAACTTACTTTTTTTCTTAAACCAATACTTAACTTTTAAATCAAAATTACGATTATGAAACGAATCTTACTTCTAACTTTATTTTCTTATGTTATGGGCCTATTGCCTAATTCGCTTTCTGCAGCTTGTGTGGATGTTACGATCTCTATTGACATGAGTGAAGCCTCTAATTATGCAGATCTGGGAAATGGCCAAACTTTATGGATGCGTAGTACTAATTCAGCTCCTAATGGGGCAACGGTGGCAAATGTAAAAGAAATGCTCGAATTTGGAGGTTGTACCAACGTCACACCTCCTGGAAATTTAGATACGGAATGGGATTTTTATATAATACAACCATTCACTGTATCAGCTGCCAATGACTGTGTATATGAAACCACCTTTCAATTAGATGACCAGTTAAATGGTGGAGCAGCAGTAAGTTGGCGATATACACTTCATATCGATGACGATTCTAATGGTATTTGGGCACAAGCAACTCCTCCCGGTGAAACAGGAGGTAGTGGTACTTGTTATAACTATGCTCCTGATAAGGTAAGAATACTTTCTTTTTCTCCAGGCGTCACAAGCCATCAAGAAGAGATTACGTGGGATTGTGAGGGAAACTGTAATACCTGCGTACCTGTTACTATTAACATTGATATGACTAGTTATGATAATTTAGCTGATTTAAACGCAGGCAATCATCAAATGTGGTTGAAAAGTGGAAATAATGCTGGAACTTCTCCTGATATTTTGAACAGTTTTCCATGTATTTCAAATCCAACTGCAGGTTCAGGGCCTGATTTTAGAAATATTGGACTTTTTACTAACACAGGTGGAAACATGTATTCTACAACACTATTCATGAATGATGACTTCAATGCAGGTCAATTTAATTATCTAATTGGTGTGTTTGATTTAACAGGTGGGAGTCCAAGTGTCTGGGTACAGCGTGGAGCAGATTTTGCTGAAACTCAAGGAGATTGCCATAATTTTTCAAACACCAGACAACTTGCCATTCCAGCGGTAGCAACTAATGTTGATCTCCTTTGGAATTGTACAGCTTCAGCACTGCCGGTGGACTTAATCAAATTTAATGGTACGCCTCAAAAGAGAATGGTTAATCTAGATTGGTCTACAGCCTCTGAGCAAAATAATGACTACTTCCTCGTAGAGCACAGTGTAGATGGACAACGTTTTACGGAAGTTGGAATGGTTAGTGGAAAAGGAACCAGCAATGAATTAACGAAATATAGTTTTGATCATGCAAAGCCAAACTCAGGCTTGAATTATTATCGACTAAAGCAGGTGGATTTTGATGAAGGATTTGAGTATAGTAATGTTATTTCGGTAATGATGAGAGAAGCTGTTTCTGTTAGTGTGTATCCTACAGTCACTAAATCTGTGATCAATGTTAATTTCTTAAGAGCTGATGCTGATGCAGAGTTGAGTATTATCAGCCAAGTTGGGAAACAAATGCAGGTGAATACTTTGAGAATGGATAATGGTACTGCAGAATTAGATGTTTCAGCTTTACCTCAGGGCGTTTATTTCTTAGTAGTGAATCAAAATGGCGAATTGGAAACAACTCGCTTCGTGAAGCACTAATTTTCATATTATCTCCCAAAATAAAAAGTCATCCCGAATTTTGAGTAATCAAAATTCGGGATTTGACATTTATACCAATCTGTCCTGTTTTAGATGAGTCCTTTTTTTTATGGAAAGACTCATGAGTCTATTTACTGACAAGAGCTTGCTATTAAGCTAAGTTTAGTCTAAAAGACTAATTCGTTTCCCCATCTAGGATAATTTTTTGCAATTTAAAAAGCCACCATCGCCTTTATCACCCCCGTTTCAGGCTTTAACCAGCTATCAAAATGATCGATCATTTCTGTAAAGTTGACTTGGTGGGTCACAAAGGAAGCGACTGGAAACAATCCTGTTTCTAAAGCTTCTCTAACTTTTCTAAAATCTTCGAATGTAGCATTTCGACTACACATCAAAGTCGTTTCTTTGGAGTGAATTGCGGGATGATTGAAGGTCAAATCTCCTTTAGATAAGCCAACTAATACATATCGGCCACCATGAGACATATAGTTGACACCGGATTCTAATGCTTTTTGATTACCGGTAGCATCGAAAACAGCGGTCGCTAAATCACCATTGGTTATCTTGTGAATGGCTTCTAATGGATTTTCCAATGCATTGACAATATAATCAACTCCAATCTCCGTTTTGGCGTAGGCCAGTCGTTCATTGTTGATATCCATGGCGATCACTTTTGCTCCATCAATTTGAGCGAGTTTCATCATTCCGATACCAATCGGTCCACATCCTATCACTAAAACAAATTCATCCTTTTGTACAGCTGCTCTTCGAATGGCATGTGCACCAATGGCTAATGGTTCCACTAAGGCAATGGCCGCATCAGATAAGTTACCAGCAGGTATCAAAATATTGCTAGGCACTGAAATGATTTCTTGCATGCCGCCATCTGTATGGACGCCAAGGACCTGAATATTGGTGCAGCAGTTGGTTTTTCCATTGCGGCAAGCGATACAAGTCCCACAACTGACATAAGGCATAATGATGACTTTATCGCCATTTTTTTAAAAGCACTTTATTCGTAGTCCCATATTGGTGGTTTGCTAAAACATTAACTATAGCTTGGTGAATATCGGCATGATTAAAAAGGG
>CAYTVR010000138.1:0-18422 GCA_964441245.1 uncultured Saprospiraceae bacterium
GCCTTCAAAATGTATAAAACCTCTATGATTAAGTACAGTTAAAATCAGTAAAGACAAATATATTGATAAGCTTAAAATTTTCTACTAATATTAGTAGTGCCCTCAGTGTGATGGAAGTCATTCCATATATAGAATCCTTGCCGGCCATTTGTTCTTGGAGCATTGATAACAAGGCACCGGACTTTATACTTCAACTTGACACAGAGGACCATATTCAAACGGAAGAAATAATTCAGCTATTTAAAAAAGCTGGTTTTTCCATCGTTTTGATAGAAAAAAAGGTCAGTAATCCTAACTGATTTTAGGCTAATCTCAAAGTTCCTATCATTCGTTTTCCAAACATTCCGTTTTTATTTTCAAAATAAATCAAAAATTTGTTTGAATTCCACAACTTTATGGTGATATTTGTATCATTATTTTGTTTATATGGAAGTCATTATGATTGATATTTTATTCCTGATTACTGGTTTGGTCATCGGTTTTATTGCTGCTTGGTTTATTGCGAAATATAAGTTTACGGCAATGACCAACAGTGTACCTTATGACCAAGTCCAAGAAAAATATGTGGCTAAGGAAGTATTTGATGCTTTACAATTGCAGGCGGATATGCATCGAGAAGATTTACTAGAAAAGGAACAAGAATTACGAAAAATCGGCATGAGCCTTTCTGCCAAAGAACAAGAAGCCACCAACCTTCAAGATAAACTTTCAACTGAACAAGAAAACATCAATGGATTACAAGAAAAATTCAAAACAGAATTTGAAAATATAGCTAATCGTTTACTCCACGAAAACAGTCAGAAATTTGCCTTACAAAATCAGCAACAAATCGGACATGTCCTTTTACCGCTAAAGGAAAAAATTAAAGAATTTGAAGCGGGAATTGAAAAACGATATTTGGAGAAAACAAAAGATATGGTTTCTCTAAAAAAAGAAATTGAGCAGCTTAGAGATCTCAATATGCAACTCAGTCAGGACGCCAACAATCTGGCGAATGCCTTAAAAGGAGAATCAAAAACGCAAGGTGACTGGGGCGAACACCGGCTCGAAATGTTGTTGGAAAAGGCGGGTTTGGTTAAAGATATTCATTTTACGACGCAAGCATCTTTTAAAGATGTCAATGGTAAAGATAAGCGGCCTGATTTTATTATTTTCCTTCCGGAAAAGAAACATTTAGTGATTGATTCCAAGGTATCTTTGGTAGCTTATGAGCGCTATTACAATGCAGATAAATCTAAGAAAAAAGAAAAACATTTAAAGGCACACTTGGATAGTATGCGACAACACATTAAAGATTTGAGTAGTAAAAATTATCAACATCTTTATCAAATCAACAGTCCAGATTATCTTCTTTTATTTGTTCCGATTGAGCCCGCCTTTAATCTCGCTGTTCAAAATGATCATAAACTTTTTTTGGATGCATTGGATAAAAATATTGTTCTAGTCACCACCTCTACTCTACTGGCTACCATGCGTACCGTTTCTTACATTTGGAAACAAGAAAAACAAAAAAGAAACGTACTAGAGATTGGTCGACAAAGTGGTCTACTCTATGATAAATTTTGCAATTTTGTGGAAGACCTTCAATCAATTGGAACCAAACTAGATGGTGCTCAAAATGCTTACAATGATGCCTTCAATAAGTTAGTTGATTCCAAAAAATATGGAGACACTCTAGTCGGTCGAGCCGAAAAAATAAGAACTCTAGGTGCAAAAACATCTAAATCTTTGCCAAAAGAATTATTAGAAAGAGCCGGGAAAGAAGAAAATGGAAAGTTAGAATAGCTGACCTTAGCTAAATCATCGCCTATCCGCTCAGACCATCTTTTATTTTGGATAAAACCATTAGATAAATCATATAAAGAATAATTTTCCTATCTTTGCGTCTTTTCTAATCATAAAAAAAGCTATTAAAATGAAAAATTTTAATTTACTTCCTTTTATTTTATTATTGGCTATTGCCGTCATTCTTCCATCTTGTAGCAAAGATGATGATGATTCCACTACTAATTCGTTTACATTTGACGGTACAACTAGCAACATCGCCAATGCATTCGCATTTCCTTTTGGTTCTAATGGTACTGTAAACGGAAGTGAGACTTTTGATATTGATATTTACTTAGCCTCAGAAGGCATCACCAAAGGTAATGAAGGTCTGGATGGAACAGGTGATTTTCTTTATCTTGATTTAAATTCAGGATCTTCAACACTAGAATCTGGTACTTATCGCTGGTCTAATGACCGACGAGCTTTATCTATCGTTGATGCTGAAGCAGGTCGTGATTATGATATTACCAACTTTTCAGGGAGTAGCGTAGATGCAACTAGTGGATCAGTAGAAGTGGAAGTGAGTGGAAGTGAAGTGACCTTAACGATCAATCTTGAATCTAGTGATGGTTCTCCTATTACAGGTTCTTACAAAGGATCATTAAGAGAATAGTACTCATACATTTACAAAAAAAGGATCTGATTCAAGTTTTGAATCAGATCCTTTTTTTATAATGCCAATCCATTTACTTTTCTATAGTGTTTACTAAAAAATGGATTGACCTGTATCATTCTGAGTTGTCATATTGAATTGTTTGGCTTCACCGCATTGAGTAATTTTTCACGGGACAAGACAAGCTTTTCCAACAAGTCTTTCTCTATATTTTTTGCTTTGCGAGCTTCATTCCAATTATAAAATACATCTTGATATAAAACGGCTAAATGACCACAAAAAGGCATAAGAATAATCAGCCCAATAAAAATCTTATGACCAATGATCAAAGAGCTAATCAATAATATTAAAAATAGTAAGCTATACAAAACAAGACAAACTCCAAAACGAACAGAGGAATGAAACTCTAATCGTTTCACTTTGCTATCTGCTACTTTTTTTCCAATCGAAAGTGGGATAAAACTGGTGAGATAACCCCAAAGAAAAGGTATCAACCCAATCAATAATATGAGGGTATTTTTTAAATTAAAATGAAAGTTTTGGCTAAGTCCTAAATCTGTTAATTGATGTTTTTTTAGTTGATTAAAATATTCATTTACTTTTATGGCTAATGGTGCTTTCTCCTCTTGTTCCATTTCGTTTACCTGCCTAGCTATTTGTACTTCTTGATGCAATAAAGTATTATCATCAGACACCCTTGGCAGTATTGTTTTAATGAGGTTATTTCTGTGAATCAATAACAGTCGATCCGTCATTTCGATATCTTCATCTTTATCAATGTGCACCACTAAGTCATTGAGTTGATTTTGTATTTCTACTGTAATTTGCCGGACCGCTTTTCGAGGATTTTCTTTATAAGCAGCCATATAATCTTGAAGATGAATCGGCTTTCCGACTTCCGCCATGACTTCACTTCTAAAGCGTACCGAATCTGTATAATTGACCCCCACTGGAATGATGTCAATATCAGTATCTCCATATTTTTCAAAAACACCAAATGCCATTCGAGCGGTTCCTTTTTGTATAGGCCGCAGGCGTTTTTCATGAACTGTATTTCCTTCTGCTAATACAATGATGTGTCCTTTTTTGTGCAACAGTTCATAACAATAATCGAAAGAAGATTGATTCCGTTTTAAACTAGAAAATCCATCTCTAAATCGAAAAATAGGAATGGTTCTTATTTGACGTAAAAACCAAATAACTAGCGGCTTTTTAAAAAGATCTCCGCGTAACAAAAAGCTGGTAGAAGGTCGAATATAGGTACAAATCAACATCGGATCAAGAAAGGCAGTAGGATGATTGAGCGCTAAGATCGTTGCTCTATTTTTAGATATTACTTTTTTGTTAGTCAAAAATATTTTTCTAAAAAAAATCCTAAAATTGATATGTATTAAAACCTTTAAGGTTTGGAAAATCATTTTTGTAGTGTTTGTTTGATTCTGTTTTCACAAAAGTACTTTATAGATCAGAAAGTAGCGAACGTTCTACTCTAAATTCTTCGATGAGTGATTCAGCTAATTTTGACAATCGTTTTGATGCTTTCCATTTTTTATATAATTCTCGATACAAAATAGAAAAATACCCCCAAATCGGCAGCATCAATATAAAAATCCAAAACCAAATATTGGAAAGCCAATAAGCAAGGGCAATCAAGGCCAAATAATATAAGATAAAAGTAGCAATTGACACCGCTACCACGACAGAAAAACGATCTTCTATGTCCTTGATCGGCTCACCGACTTTTTCCGCAAGGAAAATTGGTAGATAATTAAAAAGATAGCCAATTAAGAAAGGAACAAAACCTATAAAGAGTATAATCGATCGATCTAAAGTGTAATAATCATAGTTAGCAACTGCAAAATCACTCACCTTATTTTCGCGGATTTTATTAAAATAATCGTTTGCTTTAGTATTCAATATCAGTTTTTTTTCTGCTGACATTTGATTAACTTTATTGGCAATTCGAATTTCAGATTGCAATCGATGATTCTCATTAGAAAGTACCGGAAAAATAGGTTGCGGACTATTATTTCGATCGACGACGAAAAGATGTTCTACTAATGCTTCATCGTCTTTTTTGTCAATTATGATCACTACTTTTTCAAGGCGGTCTCGCAAAGTCAAACTTATTTTTCTAATCGCCTCATTTGGATCTTCTTGATATATTTTTTGGTATTCACTAACTTTTATTGGCTCTGCAAATTCAAACATTACTTCACTTCTCCAAGCATCAGGATAAGTATAATTAACCCCGACCGGAACGATGTGAATATCTAGGTCACCATACTTTTCAAAGGTTCCAAAAGCCAATCGAGCAGGCCCTTTTTTGATTGGTCTCAAACGCTTTTCTTGTATGCAACTACCCTCCGCCATGATCAGTATATGCTTTCGTTCACTCAATGCTTGAGAGCAATAATCAAAGGTTGAAAAGTTGTCTTTTAACTTTTCATATCCTCCATCTTTCAAACGAAAAATAGGAATCAAATGAAGAGAATTCAACATTTTCCGATAAATCGGCTTATTAAATAAATTACCTCTTGCCAAAAAATATAAGGACGTTGGTAAAAAACAAGCCAACAAACAAGGTTCTAAAAAAATAGTAGGATGGTTCACTGCTAGAATCACCGGCTTATCCTTCGGGATACGCTCCGGATGGGTAAAATATATTTTTCGATAAGTTAGTCTCAAAGCTATTTTCGCTAAGGGCCTGACGATTCTGTATAACATTAGCAGGGTAAAATTCGGTTCCTCAGTTCTTCAAAATTTCTATTTTCTAATGAACTACCAACACAAATATAATAAGCTTTGGCAGACTGTTTAGACTTGTTAAAAGTATATTTAAAAAAAATAATAAACGAACATTTGGTTATAGGTAACAATCCTGTATTTTCGCGACATGCAAAGGGAAAAATACTTAATCGTTCTAGGTGGTGCTACTGCAAGTGGTAAAACTGGCGTAGGTATTGAACTGGCCAAAGCATTACAAACCGAAATCTTATCGGGAGATAGTCGACAATTTTATCAAGAAATGGCCATTGGTACCGCTAAACCAACTCCTGATGAATTGGCGCAAGTTCCTCACCATTTTGTTAACAGTCTTTCGATTAATGAGGTCTATAACATAGGTGATTTTGAACGAGATGGACTTCAAAAATTGGATGAAATTTTTCAGACAAAAGACTGTGCGCTATTGGTTGGAGGCTCTGGGCTATATATCCAAGCACTCTGTGAAGGACTGGATTCATTTCCCGATGTTCCAGGATCGATTCGGCAACAAATTGAATTAGATTATCAAGAAAAAGGATTGTCCTATTTACAAGAAACAATCAAAAAAA
Organism: uncultured Saprospiraceae bacterium; assembly: GCA_964441245.1. Classification (GTDB taxonomy): domain Bacteria; phylum Bacteroidota; class Bacteroidia; order Chitinophagales; family Saprospiraceae; genus JALZUU01. The sequence goes on from CAYTVR010000138.1 coordinate 5,776, forward strand.
TTGATCCTAAATATGCTTTACAAGTAGATCTGAATAATCCGCATCGATTGATCCGAGCGATTGCAGTGTATCAGGCTAGTGGGCAAGTATTTTCTTCTTTTTTGCGAAAGCAGCATCCATCACGTAATTTTAAAGTTATCTATTTATGTCTTCATCGTAATCGAGAAGAATTGTATGACCGAATCAATCTTCGAGTAGATCAAATGATGGCATTAGGTCAACTTGAAGAAGCCAAAGGTTTACATTCAAAAAAAGAGTTACAAGCTTTACAGACTGTAGGATATCAAGAATTATTTTCTTTCCTTGACGGAAAAATTTCACTAGATGAAGCCGTGGAATTGATCAAAAGAAATAGCAGAAGATATGCCAAACGACAAGGCACTTGGTTTCGAAGAGCACCGCATTGGTTTTTCTTTGCTCCAGATCAGATTGCCTTCGCTCAATACTATATTCAATTGGCCATGAAGGAGCAAATTTTCATTCAGCAAATACCTGAATCTTCTTTTGAAATACTTAGTGACTTTTGTCAAAAAAACAAGATCCTTCATTCAACTAAGGATACGATAAAATACCTTGGTTGTTTTAAAGACAAGCAACTGGTGGGTTTGATTCAATTCAGCCAGCAAAAGAATAAAAATATTATCTATAATTTCACTTTAGTAAGCGATTTTGAGGATCAAGGGATTGAAGTCTTATTGCTTTTCCAATTGGTTCATCATTTAGGAGATCGACCTTCCTTTGGTCTTTTTTCAAAGCAACATCGACCTTTTCTTTTGCAAAATAGCTTTCAACCAATTCCGGAAAATGATGTTTCCCTATTATCGCTGGTAGACCTAGTCGAAATAAAAGCAACAAATAAAAATGATTTAATTTTTTATCAACGAATCAAGGAACCAACAAATTCCTAAGTCTATCTCAATAATTTTCAAAAACTTCTTGATTACTTTATCAAACAATTATGATTTTTAAACAAGCCGTTACTGCTAAACAGCTCAATGAAATTTTTCCACCAACTTTAGTCCAACATCTCGGTATTACTTTTACGGAAATTGGTGAGGATTTCCTCATTGCTAAAATGCCCGTAGATCAACGAACTCATCAACCTGCAGGACTTTTACACGGAGGTGCATCTGCAGCCTTAGCAGAGACCGTCGGCAGTACAGCCTCTTATCTATGCCTGGATAATCCTACCACTCATCAAGTCGTAGGAATTGAAATCAATGCCAATCATTTACGTGGCATTTCTGAAGGCTTTGTTTTTGCTAAAGCCACTCCTATTCGAATTGGCAAAACAATTCATGTTTGGAACATTGAAATCACCTCTGATCAAGGTAAACTTATTTGTGTCAGCCGTTTGACCATGTCTGTAATTAAGAGAAGAGCGGTTCTGTCCTAAATGCGCTATTTTTATAGCCAAAATCCTATAACCTTTGTAATCAACTTAACGTTTTACAAGCATTCTTGCTAAAGTAGACTTACCACTTTAGTCAGTTCACATGCCTATGATTTTTTACCAAAAAAAGCTAAAATTTACAAATTATTCCTTTGCAACTAATTGAAAAATACTAATATGAAGAAACTGCTACTTTTGACTTTGTTTTTGATCCCTACCTCTTTTCTTTTTGCTCAACTAAATATGACGCTAAAGTCACACATTCAATACAATGAAGACTTGAATGACGTTTGGGGCTATGTAGCACCAGATGGAAGAGAGTATGCGATGGTGGGTGCTAGAAATGGGGTATCGATTGTCGATGTGACCGATCCTGAAAACACCTTAGAAGTGGGTTATGCTACAGGACCTTCTTCGACTTGGAGAGATATAAAAGTTTATAAAGATTATGCCTATGTGACCAATGAAGAAGCTGATGGTCTTTTGGTGATTGATCTTTCTAACTTACCTAATAATTTTACAACGGATGATTACTATTACTGGGCACCAGTATTTCCTGGAGCTTTTGAACCATTAGGCCCTTGCCATAATATTTTTATTGATGAGAAAGGTTTTGGTTATTTAATTGGCTGTGGGCCTAACAATGGAGGAGTTATCTTTTTGGATTTGGATACCAATCCTGGTTTCCCGGAATTTATTGGATTTGGATATAATGTTTATTCTCATGACGTATTTGTCAGAAATGATACGCTTTGGAGTTCTGATATTTATGAAGGTGTTTTATCTATACATGATGTAAGCGATAAGCTCAATCCTCAATTATTAGCAACACAGGCGACACCCTTTGATTTTACGCACAATGCTTGGGTCTCTGATGATGGGAAATATGTATTTACGACAGATGAAGTAGGTGATGCTCCAGTTGCCGTATATGATGTTTCTGAGCTAGATGATATTGAGGAAGTAGATCAATTCCGACCATTAAGTACGATTGGCGAAGGTGTTTTGCCTCATAATGTATTCGTATGGAATCAGTGGTTGGTGATTTCTTATTATACGGATGGTTGCATCTTAGTTGATGCACAACGTCCAGAGAATCTGATTGAAGTAGGAAACTTTGATACTGTTTTGCCAGGTGAAGGCAGTGGAGCTTGGGGAGTCTATCCTTTCTTGCCATCTGGAACTGTACTAGTCACTGATATTGAAAATGGATTATATGTATTAGAACCAAATTATGTAGAAGCTTGCTTTTTAGAAGGTCGAGTAACCAATGCGGCTACTGGTAATCCATTAAATAATGTATATGTCGATATCACTGATTCAGGACAAACAGCCTTTACTAATTCTGAGATTAATGGAGCGTATAAAACAGGTCAGGCTATTCCTGGAACTTTTGGTGTTTCTTTTTCATTGCCTGGTTATTATCCTCAAACCATTGATACGAGTTTAATCAATAATGTTGTGACCATCTTAGATGTGGCATTAGAACCACTTCCAAATACTACAATCACAACGCAGGTAGTTGATGCTACAACTGGCCAAGGCATAGCCAATGCATTTGTAGAATTACAATACGGACTTATTGAGTTCAACCAAAGTACAGATCCATCTGGCAACTTCGACTTAAGTGCTGTCACCCTAGGTGATTACGTGATCACTGCTGGTGCCTGGGGATACCAAGCTAAAATAGTCTCACAAACTATTGCCGGTCCTAGCACAATTATTATTGAGTTAGATCCTGGATACGAAGATGACTTTTACTTTGATTTCGAATGGACCGTTGATGGAAACGCTGATGCTGGAATCTGGGAAAAAGGTGTTCCTAATGGAACTGAAATTCAACCTGATGTATTTATCAATCCGGGAATGGATGTCCCCGATGATTTAGGTGAGCAAGCATTCGTTACAGGAAATATGGGAACCAATTTTTTTGATGATGATGTAGATAATGGTTTGACACGTTTAACTTCTCCTGTCATGGATTTAACTACTTATTCCTCCCCTGTTGCTCGCTTTTCAACTTGGTTTTACAATGGTAGTGGAACAGGGCAACCTAATGATGCTTTAGTTGTAAAAATTAATAATGGCATAACCGAATCCGTAATTTTCACTCAAACTCAATCTGGGAATTCTTGGAATCCAGAGACTGCGATTGTCTTGTCAGATTTTATCGCCATCACCGATAATATGCAAATCATTTTTGAAGCAGATGATGTACCTGCTGGTCATGTTTTGGAGGCTGCTATTGATAAATTTTCAATTACCAATTCAGAAACATTAGCGCCATTTACCGCAAACAATACCAGTGGATGTGTACCTTTTACTGTTGAATTTTCAGATCCGAATCAAAATACAACAGCTTGGAATTGGACTTTTGAAGGAGGTATTCCTGAAACATCTACTGCACAAAATCCGACAGTAGTTTTTACCACTCCAGGAACTCATGAAGTTAATTTAATAGCGACCACTTCTAATGGAGCCTTCACACTCAATCAACCTGACTTCATCACGGTTGCTCCCTTACCAACTGTTAATTTACAATACAGTATTGTCAATGACAGCACTGTTGCCTTCTCCAGTAATGCCACGAATGCAAGCAACTTCTCTTGGAATTTTGGAGACGGCAGTACCAGTACGGAAGAAAATCCAACTTATGTTTATTCAATTGGAGGATTACTAACCGTATCCCTAGTTGTTTCTAATGAATGTGGTGGTGCTCAATCTGCTGAGCAAGTTTTGATTAATTTGCCTACCTCGACCGAGGAGTTGTCTAAACAACAGGCTGTATTATCTGCTCATCCAAACCCATTCAATGATCAGATTTATATTAATTTTGATTTGGCTGTTTTACCAGATCATACTTTTTTGAAAGTATATAATTTGATGGGACAACTGGTTGAAAATAAAGCAATCAATCAAAGCATTGGACAAATTCAAGTCGGAAGAGATTTAGCTAAAGGTATCTACTTTTTAGCATTAGAGTCGAATGGAAAAACAGTAGAAACATTGAAATTAATCAAACAATGATGATTCAATAAGAGAAAGTTGTTTCTCCAATTTTCCAAATATAAAATAGCTCAAAAAAAAGCAGGAGTCGTTTTCGATTGCTGCTTTTTTTATTCTTGTGGATCAGCAGTAAAATTAACATCTCCTACTTTTACTCCAATGATATTCTTTTGAAGGTCGACTGAAAGGTTAGGTATAAAAATATCGTTTTCCGCAAAGGTCCAAGACTCCTGATCAGGAAAAACTTGCATAATAATTAAGATCAGTTGGCGCAATCGAATCATATCAAAAGCGGTAATCGATCCAGAATTATTGACATCCGCAGCTAAAGCTTGATATGGATTGGAAAAGGAGTTGATTCCAATAACATGTTGTTGTATTAATATCAAATCCCCTAGTGAAACACCATTGAGCGGAATGGTGTTTTTTGAAAAAGAAAGGATATAGTTTTCGCCTTTCGGCAAATAATTAAAAAAGTATTTACCATTTTCATCAGTCATTGTTGAATCGATAAAAGAACCATTCAGATATACTTTCACTCCTGCAATTTTGTCCCCAGTCGGCATTTCCACTTCACCAGTAATGGAAACAAAAGGTAATACATAAGATCCCAAAGTTAGCTGTCCTGTATTCAGGGGATCCAACCAATCTCTGAGTCGAGTATCAGGGGTTTCTCCTTCTTCCCATGACATAGAAAGGCGACCATAATAAGCTACGTAGACATTTGTATTGCAATTAGTATTGCCTCCATGAAGCTGACCAACCACAAATCCACCTTCATCAAACAAAACACTTCCGGACGAACCATTTTCAATTGTTCCTTGATCAAAATTCAACTTAAAATGATGCTCGGCAGGTGTAATCGCACCGTTTGACCAAAAGATAGGATTATCATAAATGCTGATTGAATCTTGATCAACTGAAATCTTTTTTATATCTCCTTTGGGATGATGAATACCTACACCGGTAGCAGGTATATGATCCGGAGTTCTATTCCATCCATTAAATAAAACATCATAATGCATCGGAATATTCTCTTCTAACTCTAATAGTAAAACATCACTTTCTACACGTCCTGCACGATAGTGACAACCTAACAAAGATTGAAATTCAGGAGCATATTCAGGATTGCTACAACTACTTGTTTCAAAATCAAAATCAAATCGCCACAACGCGAGTTCAGGAGTGTATCCAGCGATACAATGATAAGCGCTTAAAATATAAGGTGTTCCATCCTCTCTGGTATTATTCATCAAACTCCCACTACACCAACCAATTCCTTCTTGAAAAATCCTAAGAATTCTAACGACTCCTTTTTTCGAATCTTTCCATTGCTCCCCTTGAGGGCAATTGATGTTGATGTTACATGGAGAAGAATTACCAAATCCGCTATAAGTATTGAATTCGGTTGGTGGCTTTTGAATGTGCTCTGGATGATAGGCAATATATAATTTTGTGATTTCAAAAGGGACTTTATTTTTGGCTTTAGCCGGCTCATAATATTCTAAAATGGCATTGTCTCCCTTAATCATTCCAGTCATAAATTTTCCATGACTCCTATTATTTTTAGCGGTATACGCCCCTAAAACTTGATTCCGGTCAGAACTAAACATATAAAGATTTGCGCCTTCTGGCATAGAAAAGTTTTCATATACCACAAAAATTCCAAGACCATTACTCGCCCGAATTTGTAATTGCCAGATTCGATCTCCGTTTTCTAGTGTTGTCCATGTTCCTGTTTCTCTGGGATTATATGAAGCTATAATTGGAGCAGCAAAGCGAACTCCTCCCATGTCAGCATCTTCTTTCCTCACCTTTTCCATATCTAATTGGTGGTCAATAGTCTGTGGTTTATTAAGATGGATTTCTGAATCAAAAGAATAGGGAATTCCTCCTTGACTGACCTGCGCAGTTAAAGGTGAAAATTGGATGCATAAAAACCAAACAATGAGGAAGAGTCTCACAGTAGCATTGGTCATGTTCTGGAATTATAAGATCGGCTAATGCTTAAGCTGAAGATTGGAACCAATCAGGAAATCAACTTAAATATTATGCCTCGTTACCAATATTCTACTGTTATATTTTAGGAAATGCTTTCTTCAATTTAAGCATTTTAAAGGGGCTTGTCAAAGATTGGTCATCAATATTTTCTTGAAGAATTTGTGTAAATGATAATAATCAAAGGTATTTCACAGAGCTTTAACAATCAATCAGTTGATTTTCAGCGATTAAAAAATAACTTCATTTTCTTATGAGTAGCCTTATAAAATAATTTATTTTCTATCAAAAAGGATTAAGTCATAGCACTTATTGAAATAACAAGAGAGGAAATATTGGCCATCAAAATGCAAAAGGGAAAAAATAAGGTCGTAGTATCCAATAGATATTACGACCTCTGTTTCCTTTCTTTCAGTAATTAGATTAAGAATCTCTAATCTATAAATTTCGCATGATCATAAATTTATAACTAAATTTATCCACTTCTTTAATCCGAAATTGAATGCCGTAAACGCCTTCTTGATATTCACTTATATCTAAAGGTACAGGATAACCTGGCAAAGCTTCTATGATTTCATGAAATGAAATTTGACCTAAGGAATTGTATAAAATCACCTCGCATCTTTTGCCTTCATAGGCTAATAAATTGAGGTAAATGGTATGTTGTGCAGGGCTCGGAAAAACCATAATATCATCACCAATCGGAAGAAAATAAATGGATTCTATTTCAGAATAAGCAAAAGTACCGTCTTCATAAATTTGTTTGATCCGATAATAATTTAATCCGTTTAAAGGATCTTGATCTTCAAAATTATATTCTACATCTACCGTTGAATTTGTTTCACTGACTTGAGTGTGTAATGCATCAAACTCAAGGCCATCAGGAGAACGTTCTAAAATAAACTCGGCCGTTTTATAATCGGTATTCAAGGCCCAAGAAACAGCTAATTTATATTCTCTTCTCATCACTCTTAAATCAAACAATTCATCCTCATCTCCAACATAATAGATATCCATAAGAGTTGAAGCTGTATTTCCATTTCCGGCAAGGTCAAAAGCTTGATTCGCTGGTAAAGCGACTTGAACAGTTCCTCTATTGGACGGATCAACTAACAAAACATAATTCATACCTTCACCAGTCAAACTCAAAGCAACTCCATTTCCAATAAAGAAATCTCCTATTTGTAATTCATCGACTTCTTCACTAAAAGTAATGAGGATTTCAAATGCCTCTTCTACATTAAGATTCGTTACGGACAATTCTACCTTAGGTCTAAGGTCATCTACATATTCTAAAACCAAAAAATTAGATTCAACATTTCTATTACCTGCTGCATCCACAACTTGGTCTTCTGGTAAAAATATTCCGACCGACCCTAATGCAAGGGGCTCAACGTACAAAGCATAATTTTTTCCACTTCCACTTAAGGTACCTGCTACACCATTTTCAATTTCAAAATCACTTCTTTCTAATCCTTCAATTTCTTCATTGAATAAAATATTGATCAAAAATTCGCCATTGATGGTATTACTTGCGGTACTCAACATTGCAGTTGGCAATTCTAAATCAACATAAATATATTCGATGCTCAATTGGGTGGATTCTTCATTTCCATTGCCTGCTTCATCAAAAACAGCATCTGCCGGAAGCGAAATTAAGATATCTCCTTCTTCTATTGGACAAACATCTAAGGTATAACTCAGCCCATCTCCTAACAAATTATCTACGCTTCCATTTTCAATAATTAAATCTGCTAAAAAAAGATCGTTGACCGTTTCTGTAAAAGAAAGTCTGACTTGAAAACAACCATTGACTTCTGGACTATCCGTCTCAATGGTGACTATCGGTGCTTCTATATCTTCAGGATTGAAATTAACAATTACAAAGTTGGAAATAAGATTGAGATTACCTTCAGCATCTCCAACTAAACCTGCTGGCAAGAAAATAGCAATTGCTCCTACTGCTCCAGGACTGACGATTAAGGTATAATTTTGAGGTCCACCTAAAAGCTGAATCGCGGCACCATTACTAACGTTGAAATGACTTATATCTAAATTTTCTATCGGTTCTGAAAAATTAATTTGAACTGCGAAAATAGAATCGACCATTTCAGATTCTGGAATTAACTCAACAGATGGTGCATCATCGTCCATGTAAGTGACTCCAAAAACACCAGAAGCTATGTTTCCATTTCCAGCTTCGTCCGTGGCAATATCACTTGGTATTTGAATATTGACCATCCCTCCTGTAGTTGGTAAAATAGTCATCGAATAATTAGAGCCATTTCCTATTAACTCTACTAAAGTTCCATTCTCGATCATTAGATCATCTCCATTCAAACCAAAAACCTCTTCAGAAAAATTAATGGAGGCATCAAAAGGACCTGAGACTTCTAAACTGGAAGTATTGATACTTGGTACGGGACGAATGGAGTCCGATAAGATATGATTATTCAAAAATGAGTGATTCGGCTTAGCTATTATAGGTTGAATGGCAAAGGCTACAATAAATGAGAGGATCAAAAATAATTTTGAATTAGTCAAGCTAAAGTAGTATTTAAATGTAATGTAACTGTGCATAATGTTTTATCTGTTCAAAAGCGGTCAAAATGATAAATGATGTATCATTTTTTGTTTCCAACAATCATCAAGGTGGTAGCCAATTTGATGGTGGTCCAAGTAACAGGGTCAGTCATTATTCCAATATTGAAAATCAATATTCAGGGATAGAGCGAAGGTGTGTGTTAAATTCTCTTACTTTGTATTCTCAAATATATCAGGGCAAATTTACATTTAAAGTATCAAAACAAGAAATTATTCTTAAAAAATCACAAGGTTTTCGCCATTTTTAATGATCTATTCTATTATCTTTTTGTTATACACTCAAGGCAAAGACTATTTTCATCACATTAAGCATATACTTAATATACTAAAAAATTGATCATTTGTTTCTGCCTGTATTTAAATTTGGCATTTTAAATTAATAAAAAAATATTAATCTATATTTTAACGAAAAACAAAATATAAATTAAAAAACTAATTAAAATCATTCGTACTCATGGCCTACAATAAACTGACTCCTGAAGAAGAAAGGGTAATTATTCATAAAGGAACTGAACGAGCTTTTACTGGAGAATATACCGATAATAAGGCAAAAGGGATCTATGTCTGCAGACAATGTGAAGCTCCGTTATACAAGTCTGAAGATAAATTTGATTCTCATTGTGGCTGGCCTAGTTTTGATGATGATATCAGTGATGCGGTGACCAGAGTTCCAGATGCTGATGGTAGAAGGACGGAGATTATTTGTAGCAATTGTGGTGGTCATTTGGGACATGTTTTTAAAGGGGAACGCATGACTGCAAAAAATACTCGCCATTGTGTCAATTCCATCTCTATGAGATTTATTCCGAAGGCTTAATTCTTTTTGTAAAAATACGAGTCATCACAAATTTTTCCAATTCATTTTGTTGATGCTTTTATCGATTACTCTCTTATTTTTCAGCTTCACAAAATTGGAACAGAACGTTGGTTTAGCGGATTACGCAGATTTTCTCGGCTCATGTACCCTTCGATCGTAGAGAAATCTTTGCCATCTGCGTGATCAATACAATCTGCGTTCCATTTTATATAGGAAAGATAATCCTCCACAAATCTTTTAACCATTTATAAAACCAAGGATGACTTAAGTTTTTGATAGAGAAAATCTTCCCCTTTTATGGCAACTACATCTTGATTACTTTCAACATTTGGAAATTCTCTCGATTATAAATTTTTAGGTAATATATGCCTGCGGGCAAATTATTGATGTCCATCTTTTCGCGAGTTGTTCCGACATTGACATTTAATGTTCCTTCTTGAATACGCCTTCCTTGCACATTAAACAAATCCCAGTTCAAATTCTCCGCTTCACTACTTTCTACCTTTAATTCAAATTCCTCTTCTTGAGTGGGATTCGGATTGATGCTCATTTCAAAGGTAACTCCTGGATCAAAAACAGAGGTGGAGGTTTGATTTAAAATATTGACATTATCGATATAAAGATTATTCCCATTATGGCTAACGTTGGTAAAACGAAGGGTAATTGTGTTTCCTATAAAAGGAGATAAGTCAATAATTTCATTTCTCCAATCATCCAATACTGGTAAAGATGGACTAAATGAGGTAGATGAAGGGGCCTCCACCGTTTGCAAATCATTACCTGACTTATCATATAAAACATATGGAAAACTCCAACCACAATTGGTAGATAATTCTATTATAAATTCATCCGTAATGATTTGATTGTCCACCAGACGCTGAGCATAAGCAATATCAAAGGTTAATTCCACACCACCTTCTAAATCTTCAGGAAGTTCAATCGGTACGGTAAAAACATAATCTCGTTTTTCTTCTATCAGCGCATCCTCATAAAGATAATTGTTCATGTACATGGCCAAACCAAATCCATTATTAGCTTCTGAAACTGCTTTAGCTCCCCATCGAATCCCTTGCTGATCTGTGTTCACCGAAGACCATTGATCAGGAGGGAATGTCGTAGTATTAAAATCTTCCATAACATCCAAATCTACACTTTCTACCTCAAAGACTAATTCGAATTCTGCTGTGGCAGTATCATTTGGAAAATATTCTTCATCAGGATTAGATACCCAGGTTTTAATCGTATAAACTCCTTCATTCAATAATGAAATCGGCGTATTGTAGGCATAGTCAATACTTTGTCCGGGTGCTAAACTTTGCCCCAATTGTTCTATAATCACAGGATCATTATTCACTTGATACGCAAGCGTTATATTGTCCTGAATTTCAGTACCTAAATTCGAAATAGACACGATCAAATTTTCATCAATCAAAGCATCACACGCGCTTACCATATCATCAATTACGTTTTGAATATTTGGTAATGCAAGATCATAACTAACTACACAATCCAAAAATCCTCCTTCGTAATAAACCGCAAGACTTCGCTCTGATTCTAAATCGTTTTCCCCTAATGCTGCTACTGCAAAATAATGTTCTTCTTCCAATTGAGCTTGATAAGGTAGATCATATTGAAAAGTATTGGTACCCATGACAATACCGATTTCCTCCATAGATTTTTCCCCTAATCTAAAAATTTTATATCCTGTAGCATTAGGTACTTCATTCCAATTAAGAGAGAGATAATTCGGGCAAGCTTGTGCCACTTCTAGCCCTGTTGGCACTCGCGAAATAGTAAAAACTTCTGATGCTGATTCCATTCCTTCTCGTGACACCCGTACTTTTGCCTGACCAGTAAATTCATTGGGAACAAGCCATTGTAACATTCTAGCACTTCCAGGTACCTGAATGATTTGTTGCCAAGTCACTCCATCATCTACCGAAAACAATAGGAGGAAATCACCTTCATTTCCAAAAGCATCCCAGTGAATTCGCTCATTGGTATTAGGAGCCAAACCTTCTCCGCCTACTGGATAAGTCAGGGTAATTTCATCTGTGATGAATTCATAAACCACATAATATTCATGCGCACCGAAAGGCAATTCTGTTCCATTGACCTCTAAGGTGTAAATACCCGGAACTGGATCATCAATGACGATTTGTTCCATGTTGTTCAGATCATCTTCTCCTCTTGTTGCAGGAGCATTCAAGTTGGCGGGATCAGGAGTCGGGTCCAAAACCCATGGTAAATAAGTCTCTCCATTCGCTACTATCGTCGCATTCAAATTATTAATTAAAGCCTTACTTGATCCTACTTCAGCTTCAGGGTCACTCCAATAAATCATTACCTTAGCCTGTCGAACATCGCTTGGGATCATCAATTCATGAGATTGAGTTTCCCCTGGTTCGACAGATGAATCAAAATATTGTTGCTCTTCCAAAATTTGTACTGCTCTAAAAGCATTGATATGCCCCCAACCATATCCATAATCAGGTCCAATATTGCCCAAATCATTCGCTGAATTCAACATGCATGCTTTTATTAAAGCGGATTCGGCAGTAGCACCGTTATTCAAATCAGCATAAGCTTGATGCAATTGTGCGAATACTCCTGCTACTCCAGGAGCGGCACCAGAAGTGCCACCAAATTCATCATAAGTATTCATCGGTTCTGTAGAATATTGCACGCCATTGGCAGAAATATCTGGTTTGATTCGACCATCATATGCTGGGCCTCGACTACTACTACTGACCAAGGTTCCATCATTAAAAACATTAGCAGTGGTCATCACATTTTTACCTTGTTTGTGTCCACCAGTAATATTGGCCC
>CAYTVR010000139.1:0-18354 GCA_964441245.1 uncultured Saprospiraceae bacterium
TGTCCAGCAGCAACTTCTTGATTGATTCCTTCAAAGTTCAATCCAGCAGCTATACAAAGATCAGCATGTTCTTCTACAAAACTTCGGCCCCATGTATTTTTTCCTCCTACTGAACAGTAGTATAATCCCTGTGGGCCAGGGTATCCACCAATTGGGAAACCTAAAGGCAATTGGGTATTTACATCCATGATAAAATACTCTTGCTCGAAACCGAACCAGAAGTCATTATCATCGTCGTCAATTCCAGCTCTACTGTTTGATTCATGTGGTGTTCCATCAGGATTCAAAACTTCAGTCATGACCAAAAATCCATCTTTACGATTAGGGTCAGGGTAGATTGCAACAGGTTTCAATAAGCAGTCAGAAGAACCACCTTCTGCTTGTAGTGTTGAACTTCCGTCGAAAGACCATACTGGACATGATTCTAATTTTCCATCAAAGTCGTTAACAACTTTAGTTTTACCTCGTATGTTTTGGGTAGGTTTGTACCCATCTAGCCATAAGTATTCTAATTTAGTCTTAGCCATTGTTTTAAAATTTTTAACTTGGTTATTAGATTAAAAAAAAAATATTTTTATCCTTATTAGATTAGACGCAATTAATTTTATTAGTGTTTCAATTATTACTCCTATTCTATCTTTTTTTTTGATAAACTAAAAATACAAGTTCAAAGATTTTCGTTTCAATCAAAAAAGTGAAAAAATGTGAAGTTTAAACTGGTTGTATTAAGTATAATTAACTGATCTATAGGATGTTATACCTTTTTTTTATGTCATTTCCAATGAAATATTTGATCAGCAATTAAAAGGAATAAACAGCTGCTAGTAAGAATGAAGCTAGATTACTTTGGAATTCTCCTTTAATCGGATCTTTTACGACGATGTCACCAGAAAAACCATCTACTCTAAATTCTGGGATAATCGTCAGATTACCAATTTTTACATTTGCCGAAAGGGTCACGTCAAAAACGTTTTCATTCGCAATGATATCATCTGTTTCACTATTAAAATATTCTCCTCTAATTCCTAAACTAAGTGCATCTGAAGTAGCTACTTGTAAGTAAACTGCTGCTCCAGAAAAAGCATCTTTGGCAGTCGTCGCATTCAGACCAACATAGATAATATCTGTCGCTTGCCAACCTGTCGTCAAATCAATTTGATAAAAATCGTCAGAATAAATAAAATTCAAAAACGCTGATCCTTTATCATTGGTGTATCCCAATTGTGCACCAGTTACATATTTGTTATTTGGATTGGAATCAGTAGCATCTGTTGGATTAAAGACCCCTAACATTCCAGTAAATCCTTTTCCTAAATCAAAGTCTGCTTTGATTCCTGTATGGGAAAACGGACCATAAGAAAACATATAGGAAGTAGAATAGTTATAATTAGAAGCTGGAGAAATAACTTCGTAGCCTAAAAAAGTATTGAAGTTACCCAATGTTAAAGTCACCTTGTCATTCACATTCCAATAGCCGTACAGTTGATTGACAATATTTTGACTAGGTAGAGAACCGAAAACAGCTTCTGTTCCTCTGGGTCCGAAAACAAGATCAGCCGTAAAACCAACTTTTCCTTTTTCGTAAGCACCAATCAAATTAAACATGCCTAATGAAAACCCTGGGAGGTTGGCAAAAGAGGTTCCTGGAGCAAGTGTTGCTCCATCCATGGATGCATCATTGGATCCATTTAGATTGACTCGATAATACATGTCTGCCGTTCCACTTAGCGTGAAAGACGAGTCTATAGCGATTTGTCCAAATAAGTTAAATGTTAATAAAGAACATACCAAAAGTAAAATATTTTTCATGTTTCAGAATTTTTGAATAGCTATCAGCAATTGGGCTGATGCCAAAATGAATAAATTAATTTGAATACATGAAAACAGTTTACTATTCCGCAGGGGGGGAATTAGAAAAAAAGATTAGTAGTGAGCAACTGATACGATAAATGTACAATCGTCAATATCCAAGTCCTCTTTTTCTTATCTATTTGTAGATTATAATTCTAAAATTTTTCCTAAAGAGCGACTGACAATAATGCGCTAGCAGAGGTAATAGAATAAAATCTATCGTTTACTTAACATTTATTCTTCCAATTGATCTAAATACATAGTTGGAAAAGATTTGAAAGTAAACTATATTTGTAATTCAGGGAATAGTTATACTGTTTTCTTGAACCTAGAGATTTCTGTCAAAGTTTCGCGGCTTGCAGAGATCTCTTTTTTTCAGTGTCTTAGTGTTATGGTTTTTTAGTTATTGGTTGTTAGTTCTTCGTTTTCTGATATTTTATTAGCAGAACCCAAAAAGTAACGACCAATAACTAAAACTCCAAGCTATATCTTAATCTACCGTAAGTTGGTAGCTTCCTACTTTTTCCATTTCGGTGTAAGCCGACATATCATGCTCAGAAAGATCTAATCCTTTTAATTCTTCTTCAGGACTCACTCTAATACCGATAGTTAATTTTAAAACATACATGATAGCGAATGCAAAGATGAAAGTGAATGCACCAATAGCTGCGATACCAACTAATTGAATACCAATTTGGCTAAGACCTGCTTTACTTCCAAAAATACCAACAGCTAAGGTTCCCCAGATTCCACATACTAAGTGAACTGAAGTAGCACCTACAGGATCATCCAATTTTAGTCGATCAAAGAATACTACAGACAATGGAATGATCGCTCCTGCAATTAAACCAATGATAATAGATTCACCAGGACTCATCAAATCTGCACCAGCCGTAATTCCTACCAAACCACCTAAAATACCATTTAATACCATAGAAAGGTCATGTGATTTGAACATAGCGTAAGAGGAGAAATAAGCTCCGATTGCTCCAGCAGCTGCAGCTAAAGAAGTAGTCACAAAAACTAGTGATACGGATGAAGCGTCAGCAGAAAGTACAGATCCTCCATTGAATCCGAACCATCCAAACCAAAGTAAGAATACACCCATAGCGGCTAAAGGCATGTTATGTCCAGGTATTGGTTTGATACCATTTTTGGTATATTTTCCGTTTCTAGCACCTAATAAGATGATAGCCGCCAATGCTCCGAATCCTCCAACTGCATGAACGATAGTTGATCCTGCAAAATCATAGAATCCCATGGCATCTAACCATCCACCTCCCCATTTCCACATCCCTGTGATTGGGTAACTGATGGTGACAAAGAATACGCAGAAAATTAGAAATGCAGTTAAATTGATTCTTTCTGCTACTGCTCCCGATACAATTGTACAACAAGTAGCAGCAAACATAGCTTGGAAAATGAAATCCGTGTAATAGGTATAAGCTCCTTCTGCGTAGGCAATGGCCTCGCCATCCGGAACAGTTAATCCAAATCCACTAAATCCGAAAAATCCTCCCTCATTCATGCCTGGATACATCAAGTTGAAACCGATTGCATAATAGGAGATTAATCCGATAGAAATGATCATTACATTTTTGAAAAGTATATTGACCGTATTTTTTTTCTGTACAAAACCTGCTTCTAAGCTCGCAAAGCCTAAATGCATAATAAATACTAGAACGGTTGCTACTAGTAACCACAGATTGTTTGTTGTAAATAACGCTTCATTCATTTTGTTTGTAATTAAGTTGTTAAATAATTTTTGAGTACCTTCAATTAGTGTCAAAGTAGTTACTACAGAATTGCACGCAATTTGCAATTCGGAGGTTTTACTAATGAAAAGGGCTTTTAATATTTGGTTGTAAAAAGAGAGTGTTCGCTATTAACGTTCTTGTTTTACTGTCAATAAAACTGGAACATCAATTAATAAGGAACAAATAAACTATAATAAGAACTTTAAATTGGGCTTAGGACTGATTGGTATTATTTTCTAGAAGTTAAATGGCTTCTTCTGCCACTTCTCCTGTTCTGATTCTAACTATATTTTCAACATTGTAAACGCAAATTTTTCCATCACCAACTTCCCCAGTTTTTCCTGCTGTAGCAATCGTAGCGATGATTTGATCAACATTTTCTGCGGTAGTTAAAATATCGATTTGTAATCTTGCGATAAATCCAGGGCCGTACTGGCTCCCTCGGTAGGTCATTGTTTTGCCTTTCTCTAAACCAAATCCTTTCACATCTTTTAATGTGAAAAAATTAACATCAATTTCAGCAAGGGCATCTTTGATTTCATCAAATTTTGATAGGCGAACAATGGCTTCAATTTTTTTCATTATCTTTAGTTTTTGAAGTATAAAATAATTTCGTAGACTGCTTGGGATTACTTTATATTATTTGCTGATTGTGTTGACACAAATATATAAGAGAAAGTTTCACATGTTAAACGAATTATCAAAAAATATACGATAACCAAATACCAGTATCTTTAATGTTATTGTGAATAAATACCTGATAATCAGTTTTTTATGAAAAATTATGATGTCATAGCCACTGCTCCAAAAGAGCAGTTATATAGCTTGATTAAATCTTTGACGAAGTCGGAAAAAAGGAATTTTAAACTTTATGCGAATCGAAGTCAGAGTAGTGGGGATTTAAAATTCATCCAATTGTTTGATGTCATGGATAAAATGGCAGGCAATGATAATGCGGTTATTTTAAATAAGTTGACCGAAGTCAAAAAGACTCAACTGCCCAATTTGAAAAGACATTTGTACAAACAAATTTTAATTAGTCTCCGATTGATTCACATTCAGAAAAATGTAGACATTCAAATACGGGAACAATTGGACTTTGCCAAAATATTATATGGAAAAGGCTTGTATTTACAGAGTCTTCGACTGTTAGATCGTATCAAAATAATTGCCATAGATCATCATCAAGATTTATTGCATCTGGAAATTCTAGAATTTCAAAAACTAATTGAAGAACGACACATTACAAGAAGTAGAAAAATTGAAAATAAAGTAGAATCACTTATCCAAGAGGCCATGCATCGATCGGCCATCATCAATAATTCTTGCAAATTATCCAATCTGAAAATTGAAGTGCATGGATTTTATATCCAGTTTGGACATGTCAAAAATGCTAAGGATACCAAGATTGTAAAAGAATTGTTTAAGTCTCGCTTAGATAATATCCGTCAAGAAAATCTTTCCTTCTTTGAGCGAGTTTATTTGAATCAATCTTATGTTTGGTACTATTACACTTTGTTGGATTTCGCTAATTGTTTTGATTATGCTTTAAAATGGGTTAATGTCTTTGAAAATGAAACCAACTTAATTGAGGAGGAACCTGATTTGTACATGAGGGGCTATCATTATCTCCTGACTTCTCTATACAGTTTAGGCAACTTAAAACTTTTTGTCAAGTATTTGAATCGCTTTGAAAAATTCCATGAGGACTTTGGAAAAAAATTCAATCCTAATTCTCAAATGATTGCCTTCCTTTATTTAGGCACTGCGCGGCTCAACCGATATTTTATAGATGGATCATTTGATGAAGGTCTTCAAGCTATTCCAGAAACTAACAGACAGATTCTTAAGTACAAAGATAACTTAGATGTTCATCGAGTCATGGTTTTTTATTTTAAAATAGCCTACATGTATTTGGGGCATGGTGATTATGATAAAGCCTTAGATTTTCTAATCAAAATCATCGAACTCAAAGTTGGACATCTTCGGGAAGATGTTCAATGTTATGCACGAATACTTCAACTGATTTGTCATTACGAATTAGGTCATTTTGATTTGTTGGGATACCTTGTCAAATCGACTCATCGGTTTTTAGAAAAGATGGAAGAGCTCAATAAAGTGCAAACTGCCACCCTGCGTTTTCTTAATAATATGATTTCTCTAAATGAATATGAAAGGAAAGAGGCTTACGTTCAGTTCAAAGAAAATTTAGAAATTATAGCCAAAGATCCCTATGAAAAAAGAGGCTTTGTTTACTTTGATGTCCTATCTTGGGTCACTGGAAAAATCGAAAAGAAACCTTTAGCCGCTATCATTAAGCGAAAGCAAAGAAAGAGATAGTTTTGAGGTGTTGATTGATAATAAAAAAAGACTAGAGCAAAGCTCCAGTCTTGTAAACCAAATTAAACCATTATTGGATCAACCAATAATTTATTTTTAAATATTTTTGACCAACGATCTTTTCCTAAAACTCACTTAAATCACGATCTCCGACTCGTTGTATTGGCCTTCATCCCGCCATTGATTGAGGCATCATTTGCTCATTTGTCATTTTTAATTCTTGAATTTTATTAATGGCATTGATATATCCTTTAACTGAAGCCATTACAATATCTTCATCCAATCCGAACCCAAAATGAATCTCATCCTTGTAACGAATTCTCATGTGGACACTTCCTTTCTCTCGACTACCCGCAGCCATAGATTGAATATGAAATTCTTCTAAATCAATCTTAGCATCGAGGATACGATCGATGGCTCGAAGGGCGGCATTAATTGGTCCATTTCCAGTCGCACTTTCTCTCTTAGAAACGCCATTTACAGAAAGTTCTATAGTAGCAACAGGCTGTAAAGGTTTACCACAAACAACTTGGACATGTTGAATTTCAATATCACCCGTAGGCATATTTCCGTCCATCAACATGATTAAATCTTCGTCGCTAAGATCCTTTTTACTATCAGCCATTTCCAAGAACTTGGTATAGGTCTTTTCTAGTTCAGCCGTTTCTTGTTGGTAGCCCAAACGTTCTAAATGAAATTTCAAAGCAGCCTTGCCACTCCTTGCGGTCAATATGATAGATGATTGATGAACACCTACATCTTGTGGTGCAATAATTTCGTAATTGTCTCTGTGTTTTAAAACTCCATCTTGATGAATTCCTGATGAATGGGCAAATGCATTTCGACCAACAATTGCCTTGTTAGGTTGCACGGGCATATTCATCATCTTTGAAACCAACAAACTTAGATTGTAAATTTGCTCTGTTTGAATATCCGTATGGAAGGGGAGTGACTGATGGGTTTTGAGAATCATCGCTATTTCCTCTAAAGAAGTATTACCAGCTCTTTCACCAATTCCGTTCATGGTGACCTCTACTTGTCGAGCACCGTTTTGAATTCCCGCAATCGTATTGGCAGTGGCCATTCCCAAATCATTGTGACAATGACATGAGATAATAGCTTGATCAATATTGGAAACATTTTCCATTAAAAAATTAATTTTCTTACCGTAATCACTTGGTAAGCAATAGCCAGTTGTATCTGGAATATTGACGACTGTCGCTCCTGCTTTGATCACCGCTTCTACCATTTGCGCTAAGAAAACTGGATCAGCTCGACCAGCATCTTCTGCAAAAAATTCGACATCTTCCACATATTTTTTAGCGTATTTTACTGCAGCTATCGCACGTTCAATAATTTTTTCACGCGTACTATTGAACTTGTGCTTGATGTGATAATCTGAAGAACCAATACCTGTATGGATTCTTCCACGTTTGGCAAATTCTAATGCTGCTCCCGCTGCATCAATGTCTTTTTCAACAGCTCTAGTTAAGGCACAAATAATAGGGTCATTAACGGCCTTCGAAATGGCTACCACTGATTTGAAATCTTCAGGACTTGAAATTGGAAATCCGGCTTCGATTACATCCACACCCAGTAATTCAAGCCGTTTGGCAATCGTTACTTTTTCTTGGGTATCTAATTGACAACCAGGGACTTGTTCGCCATCTCGTAAAGTTGTGTCGAAAACAAAAATCTTGTCACTCATTTTTAAATGTTTTTGCGAAATTTGAATGCTCTTTTAAAAAACACACAATCATTTCTTGGTTAAATAATGGTGTTAAATAAGCACCCCTTTGTTGAATATGACGGCCTCCAAAGACTCGAGCACTTTCTGCCCAATTTCGTTGGTACCTAAAATTTTATCTTGCGGTGTTTGAGGATCTGCAATATCAGCCGTTCGATATCCTTGATCTAGAACTTCAGAGACGGCTTTAATTAGCACATTGCTTTCTTCTTGCATATCGAAACTGATGTCTAACATCAATGCAGTAGAAAGAATAGTGGCTAAAGGATTGGCTTTATTTTGTCCAGCGATATCAGGTGCTGAACCGTGAATAGGTTCAAATAAACCTACTTTATCTCCGATGGAAGCGGAAGGTAACATGCCTAATGATCCGACGATTTGAGAGGCTTCATCCGTTAAGATATCACCAAACATATTTCCCGTAAGGACTACATCAAACTGTTTTGGATTCTTGATTAATTGCATCGCTGCATTATCAATAAACATATGAATCACTTCTACATCTGGATATTGAGTCGCCATATTTTGAACGACTTCTCGCCAAAGACGTGAGGACTCTAAAACATTCGCTTTGTCAATGGAATGTACTTTCTTATTTCTTTTTTGAGCGGCCTCAAATGCTTTTTTCGCAATACGCTCTACTTCGTGTTTGGAATATTGAAGGGTATCGACTGCGGTCAAACCATTGTCTCTTCTTTCTCTGGGCTCTCCGAAATAAATTCCTCCGGTCAACTCTCTAAAGAAAAGAATATCAGCACCTTTTAACAGTTCAGGTTTTAAGCTTGAAGCATGAATGAGGTCATCAAATATTTTGATAGGACGAATGTTCGCGTATAATCCAAGTGCTTTACGCAAACGTAATAATCCTTGTTCTGGACGTACTTTTAAAGCAGGGTTATTATCGTACATTGGATCGCCTACAGCTCCTAATAATACGGCATCAGCATTGTAACATTTATCCAAGGTTTCCTTCGGTAAAGGATCGCCTGTTGCTTCAATAGCACTATGACCGATCAGCGCTTCTTCAAATTCAAACCCGATTTTAAAATATGAATCAATGGCCTTTAAGACCTTGATTCCCCACTGGGTAACTTCTTTCCCAATTCCATCTCCAGGCAGTACAACTATTTTTTTTGACATTTTATTTAGTATTGTTTTGGTTTTGCGATGTAGTATTGTTGTTTCTTGGATTGAATTTGAACTGCTTGTTTACGGTTGTTAAATCCAAAATATCATAATACTTCAACACTAAAATACCATTAAGTTTTCTTCAAATTTTTTAATATTATCGCTAAGCGAAAGGATATAATCGATATCATCATAGCCTTTCAGTAGACATACTTTTTTATATTCATTGATTTCAAATGAAGTACTCAGGTTTAGTGCTGGAACTTCAAGCATTTGTTGCTCTAAATCGATGCTCACTTCTAGTTTTGGATTGGCTGCAATCCCATCAAATAATTGATTTAAAAAATCATCAGCGACTTGTATGGGGAGTAGATTATTGTTTAAAGCATTACTTTTGAAAATATCCGCAAAAAAACTGGAAATCACTACTTTAAAGCCATAATCAGCAAGTGCCCAAGCCGCATGTTCTCTACTAGAACCACAACCAAAATTTTTCCCTGCTACCAATACTTGTCCGCTATATTCTGGATTGTTTAACACAAAATCAGCATTGATTTCATCTCCCTTTTGATATCTCCAATCTCTAAATAAATTGTCTCCAAATCCTTCTCTAGTTGTCGACTTTAGAAATCGAGCTGGAATGATTTGATCGGTATCAACATTGTCCATTTTCAATGGCACACAATTCGTCGTAAATTTTATAAAGCTCATAATTTAGTTATTGGTTCTTAGTGTTGTTGTTTTTGGATGCTAATAACCAAAAACTAGAACACCAGTATCTAATCAAGCATTTCTCTTACATCTCTTATTTCACCACTAACAGCAGCGGCGGCAGCCATTAATGGACTGACTAAAAATGTTCTTGAACCGGGGCCTTGTCGACCTTCGAAATTTCGGTTAGAAGTGGACACACAATATTTGCCAGCAGGCACTTTATCCTCGTTCATCGCTAAGCAAGCAGAGCAACCAGGTTGTCGTAAATCAAAACCAGCTGCTTTGAAAATAGTATCTAAGCCTTCTTCAATGGCTTGTGCTTCTACTTTTTTAGAACCCGGGACAATCCATACATTCACATCATCCGCTTTTCTTTTTCCTTTGACAAAATCGGCCACCAATCGAAGATCTTCAATTCTAGAATTGGTACAGCTTCCGATAAACACATAATCTATTTTTTTACCCAAAAGAGATTGTTGAGGATCCAGTCCCATGTAAGTCAAAGCCTTCTCCATGTCTTTTAATTTCCCGCCAAGGGCAACTTCAGGAATCGCTTCTTGAACGCCAATACCCATTCCTGGATTGGTACCATAGGTGATCATTGGGCTGATGTCTTCTGCCTTAAAATGATATTCTTTATCGTAAGCTGCTTCAGGATCAGAAGGAAGTGTTTTCCAATATTGAACTGCTTTTTCCCAAGCCTCACCTTTTGGCGCGTATTCCCGACCGGCAAT
The DNA here is from genome assembly GCA_964441245.1 of uncultured Saprospiraceae bacterium. GTDB lineage: Bacteria > Bacteroidota > Bacteroidia > Chitinophagales > Saprospiraceae > JALZUU01. The sequence goes on from CAYTVR010000139.1 coordinate 10,272, forward strand.
GTAATCAAAGGTTGTTTCGTCTGGTGCAATCATTCCGCCCCGAGCGCCCATTTCAATACTCATATTGCAGATGGTCATTCGAGCTTCCATAGATAAGGAGCGAATAGCAGATCCTGCATATTCAACAAAGTATCCCGTTCCACCTGAAGTGGAAATTTTTGAGATGATATATAGAATAATGTCTTTCGACAAAACGCCTTTACCCAATTCTCCATCAATCTGGATTTTCATGGTTTTGGGGCGATATTGTAAAATGCTTTGTGTGGCAAGGACTTGTTCTACTTGGCTGGTACCGATGCCAAAAGCAATGGCTCCAAAAGCACCATGAGTAGAAGTATGACTGTCTCCACAAACAATAGTCATTCCCGGAAGTGTAATACCTAGTTCTGGGCCGATAACGTGAACGATCCCTTGTTTTTCGTGTTCCAATCCATATAATTCGATTCCAAAGTCTGCACAGTTTTGAATTAGCGTGTCTACTTGAAATCGGGAAAGCGCATTTTGGATCGGAAGATGTTGATTGACTGTCGGAACGTTGTGATCAGCTGTAGCAATGGTTTGTTTAGGTCGAGCTACGGGAATATCCCTTTTGCGCAAGCCATCAAAAGCCTGCGGAGAAGTGACTTCATGTATGAAATGACGATCTATGTAGAGTAAATCAGGATAGTTATTAGATTGATGTACAATATGTTGTTGCCAAATTTTTTCGAATAGAGTTCGACTCTGCGATTTTTCCATGTAGTTTTACGATTCTATGCAATAAAAAAATAATACATTTGCGCTAAGCTTTAATAAAAATGATAGAAAGCATACGTGCTTCTATAAAATCTTAATAAAGCTAATTTACTTTTAGACAAGAATTGAATTTAATTTCAAATCTTCTCCGATGGCTAGCTATAAAAAAGGAGTCGTATTTGTTTGATTTACAGCATCTTAAAAAGATTGTTTTACAATGCCTAACGGATTTAAGGACCCATTATTTAGATTGATAAAAAGTTTGACGAAAGCCGAGAAGCGGAATTTTCGTTTATATGTCAATAGGGTACAAAAAACGGATCAGGTAAAATTTGTACAACTCTTTGATGTACTTGATAAATTGAAGCAATATGATGAGGAAATGATCTTTAGCAAGATCCCAAAAATGAAGCGAACTCAATTGTCGAATATTCGTCGACATTTATATGGTCAATTGCTCGCCAGCCTTCGATTGATCAATACCCAAAAGCATATTGATATTGAGATTCGGGAACAATTGGATTTTGCCAAGATCTTGTACGGTAAAGGTTTATACATGGACAGTCTACGTATTTTGGATCGAGTCAAGACAACGGCAAAACAATTACATCAGGACCTACTTCATCTAGAAATTATTGAGTTTGAAAAGCTGATAGAATCGCGTCATATCACGCGGAGTATTGAAAATCGGGCGGAACAACTTTCAGAAGAAGCTGAAAAAAGAACAAAGATTATTTCACACGCTGGTGAATTATCTAATTTGGCTTTACGGTTATATGGTTTGTATATAAAGGTAGGGCATGCTCGAAATGAAAAGGACTATTATATGGTTCAGGATTTTTTCAATTTCAATTTACCAGATCTGCCTACTGAAAAAATGACCTTTTTTGAGCGAATATATCTTTGTCAATGTTATGTATGGTATCATCACATTCTACAGAATTTTCCTCAATGTTATAAATATGCACAAAAATGGGTTGATATTTTTAAGGAATTTCCGGATATGCAAGCGAAAGACCCTGATTTGTACATGCGCGGCTATAATAATTTGCTTTCCGCCTTGTTTTTTATGAATTACCATTCCAAATTTTGTGAGAACTTAGCGGATTTAGAGCTTTTTGGTGAAAACCAAGGGCCTAAATTTTCTATCAACTCTGAAATTCAATACTTTCAATACGTTTATACACATAAAATCAATAAACACGTCATTGAAGGTACTTTTACAGAAAGTCTAGAGATCATTCCAACATTGGAAAAACAACTCAAAACCTTTACACCACATTTAGACCAACATCGGATATTGGTTTTTTATTATAAAATAGCTTCCCTTTACTTTACAAGTGGTGATAATCAAAATGCCATTGAGTACCTGAATCGAATCATCAATCTCAAAGTAGGTAATTTACGAGAGGACATTCAATGTTACGCTCGCTTATTAAATTTGATCGCTCACTACGAGTTGGGGCATTTTAATTTATTAGAATATTTAGTAAAATCTGTTTATCGATTCCTTCGAAAAATGGAGGATCTGAATTTAGTTCAAGTTGAGATTCTCAATTTTTTACGTCAGGCAGTCAATGCGACTCCGCAAAAGATGAAGCCCTATTTCGAACAATTGAAAGATCGATTGCAAAAAATCAATGATAATCCACATGAGAGTCGTTCATTTCTATATCTCGATGTCATTTCATGGCTAGAAAGCAAAATTGAAAATAGACCTGTAGAAGAGGTTATTCATGAAAAATTTAAAAAGAATCGGCGCTAAGTGGAGAGCATAGATCGCTTCGCTATGAGTGCATTTAACTTGGACGCAGGGAGCTTTTTTCCTAAAGTAACCAATAGCATAAAAATTTAATATTAAAACTCCTTTTTTTCAAAACAATCTAGCTTTTGGCTTGTTTTTTCAAAGTTCGACCAAGGTACTTTTTTGACAAGAAATTAAAAAATTAAAAAATTAAAAAAAGTGTTTTGAAAAATTCCGAAACCAAGCATTGATTCCATATCAATTGCTTTGAAACAAAAATATTTTATACCAGAAACGAAAAAGAATAAAATGAAGCAAAGCAAACGCTTATTGTCACTCTTCCTCATTTTTTATTTATTCTGCTCCGCATCCCTATCCTTTGCGCAAGAGAAAACAACCATCAGCGGTTATGTCAAAGACATCGCCAATGGAGAAACCTTAATTGGAGCAACGGTTTACTTATCCGAATTAGGGAGTGGGACCAGTACCAATGTCTATGGCTTTTATTCCATCTCAGTTCCACCAGGGAATTATAAATTGGAATGTAGCTATTTAGGTTTTGAAAAAATAGTGATGGATATTGATCTGTCAAAAAATGTCAAACTTGATATTGAACTTAAGGAAGAAACAGCTGCGATTGAAGAGATTGTTGTCGTCGGGGAAAGGGAAGATAAAAATGTAAGTAGTGTTGAAATGAGTACAGTCAAATTGAATATGCAGACCATTTCTAAGATGCCAGCATTATTGGGAGAAGTGGATGTGATTCGAAGTATCCAATTATTACCTGGAGTTTCGACGGTAGGAGAGGGAGCATCGGGTTTTAATGTAAGAGGAGGAAGTATTGATCAGAATTTAGTGCTCTTGGATGAAGCACCTGTTTATAATTCTTCTCACCTTTTTGGTTTCTTTTCTGTGTTCAATCCAGATGCGGTAAAAGATGTAAAATTATATAAAGGAGGGATTCCTGCTAGATATGGAGGACGGTTGTCTTCCATCTTAGATGTTCGGATGAAAGAAGGAAATAGTAAGAAGTTAAGTTTGTCGGGAGGGATCGGTTTTATTTTTAGTCGTTTAGCGGTGGAAGGTCCAATATTGAAAGACAAAGCTTCTTTTGTCATTGCAGCTCGACGGTCTTATATTGATGTATTGTCTAAACCTTTTTTAAGTGATGACTTAAGTGATACCGCTTTGAATTTTTATGATTTGACTTTAAAAACGAATTATAAAATCAATGACAATAATAGAATTTTTCTTTCGGGTTATTTAGGCCGTGACAATTTTAGATTCGGTGCAGATGCTGGATTTAATTGGGGAAACGCCACAACGACTTTTCGTTGGAATCATTTATTTAGTGACCGATTGTTTTCTAATTTGACGCTTTATTATAGCAACTATAATTATGAATTAAATTTTGGTGCGGAAGCAGACAACAAGTTTGATTGGGATGCTAATATTATCAATTATAGTGTCAAACCAGAGTTCTCTTTCTATCTTAATCCTGATAATTTATTGACTTTTGGAGGTCAAATGATCATATATACATTTGAACCTGGAAATGCCATTGGAGTGAGTGAAGGAGAAGTTAGAGATATTAGTTTGGATAGAAAATATGCCATCGAAAGTAGTGTATATTTAGAAAATGAACAGAAAGTGAACTCCAAATTATCTCTACAATATGGATTGCGACTTTCTCATTTTAATTACACAGGAAAAGGAACCGTTTATGAATATCCAGAAGAAATAACGGGTACTAGAAGAACGCCGATCAGCTCAAAAGAATTCGGCCAGTGGGAATCCATTAAGACCTACGCGAATCTTGAACCACGTGCATCGATCAAATATCAATTGAATGGATCTTCTTCTTTAAAATTGAGTTACAATCGTACTGCTCAGTATATTCACCTGATCTCTAACAGTACAGCTTCTACGCCTGTCGATGTTTGGACACCAAGTACCAATAATATAAAACCGCAGAAAGCAGATCAATTAGCCTTGGGATATTTTAAAAATTTAAAAGACAATACTTATGAAACTTCCGCGGAAGTGTATTATAAAAAATTAGATGACATTACTGAATATATCGAAGGTGCAAGTTTGTTTTTAAACCCATTTTTAGAAGGAGAATTATTACCTGGTAAAGGACGAGCCTATGGTTTAGAATTGTATTTAGAAAAAAAGAAAGGTCGCTTCACAGGTTGGGCAAGTTATACCTTATCTAGATCAGAACGTAAAGCTGCCGGGATTAGTAATGATGAATGGTATTTATCCCGTTTTGATCAAACACATAACTTTTCACTCTCTACATTTTATGAATTAACCAAACGTTGGACGGTCGCTGCTAATTTTGTTTTAAACACTGGAACACCAGCTACTTTCCCAACAAGTCGAGTGGAACAACAAGGATATGTAGTCCCTTACAATTCTTCTGAGAAGAGAAATAATGTTCGCATTCCTGCTTATCATCGTTTGGATATTTCTGCTACCTTAAAAGGAAAAGATCGACCAGAGAAACGCTGGGAAAGCGAATGGGTCTTTGGTGTTTATAATCTTTATAGTCGCCGAAATCCATTTTCAATATTCTTCCAGCAAGATCAAAATAGACCTTTGGTCAATCAGCCTACAACGACAGAAGCAATACGTCTATCTGTTGTTGGGAGTTTTATCCCTTCTGTTTCCTATAACTTTAAATTTTAGTAAAAATGAAAAATATATTTCTTTTAATCGTATTAAGTTGTTTCTTTTTGACTGCTTGTGAAGACGTGATCGAAGTCGATTTGGAGGACGATCAAACACAATTGGTCGTAGACGCTTGGATCAATAATAAAATGGAAACTCAAGTAATCAAACTGCGGAAAACCATTCCTTACTTCGAAGGACAATTAGCGCCAGTAGTGACCGGAGCAAATGTTCAGGTCATTGATAATGAAGGTGTCATTTTTAATTTTACAGATGAAAATAATGATGGCGATTATATTTGGGAACCTACACCTAATGCCCCTTTCGGGAAAATTGGCAATGAATATGGCTTGCTGATTCAACATGATGGGAAAGAATATACTTCTGCTACTACAATGAACCGAACCATCCCCGTAGACTCGCTCACTTGGGAATTTGAAGAGAGTAGTTTGGTAGGACCAGAAGGTTATTATGCTCAATTTTTTGCCAGAGATTTGGATGGACTTGGAGATACCTATTGGATCAAAACCTATAAAAATGGTGTCTTTCTCAACAAGCCCCAAGAGATCAATATCGCCTTTGATGCTGGTTTTACCGCTGGTTCTGAGGTAGATGGTATCATCATGATTCCCCCGATTCGAGAATTGGTCAATCGTTTATCAGATGGTGGTGATGATCCAGTAGATACTGATGATCTTCCACCTTGGGAATTAGGCGATGAGATAAAAGTGGAGATTCATTCCTTAGCTCCGCCTTCTTTTTATTATTTAGAGCAAGCAAGAATTCAATTGACATTAGGAGATGCTGCGATCTTTGCGGAACCTCCTTCAAATGTACCAACCAATATTCTTTCTTCTGATGAAAAAGAAACTCCGCAAGGTTTTTTCAACGTAGCTGCTGTAACTGCTTTAACAGAAATTATAAGAGAATAGAAGAATCGTTAAAGCCAATTCCCATAAGAGCAAATAACTAACAACTAGAAACAATCAATCACAACATATTAAAAAAGCAATAGCATCAAAGATTAACTGAAAAGGGGTACACATGTATCCCTTTTTTAGTTTAACTTTGTTATGTTAAGATTGAAGATTTGGACATCAGTACCAATTTTTAATTTTCCCTCCATTATTTGATCCAATACTGTTCTATCATTAAAGGAACAGAACCTAATTCGTTTTTAAACACAATAAATATTTTTACAAGCAGCTGAAATTTAGCTGTTAGGTGATTCATTCAAGTTTGCTTTTTTAAGTAAGCCTGAATACCAATTGCCCCTTTTTATAATTACGCAGCCTCCCCTCCGAATCATGGATGTCAGTCAAATGATATCCCATTACTTTTATTGACAAAACTTGAGAACATGAACATTAGCTTTACCACAAAGATTATTTTTCGTACTTGCTTCGTATGGATTTTGGCCATCTTTTTTAATTCCTCTTTGCTATTCGCGCAAAATGGTTTAGAACTCATTTGTCCTGACAATCCAATCTGTGTCATTGATTGTTCGGTGGACTCCGATGAAATCATTGCATCTTTTCAATGGTATGCAGCAAATGCGACGGTCCAAAATACTTGTAATGATTGGCCAGCAACGATTACAAATGATTTCAATCCCAATACCTTTAGTCATGTGGACTGCAATTCTAATTCATTTGCTATTCCTCGTGTTCGAGAATTTCAAATGGTGACTTTTAAGGCTAGTGATCCTTGTGGACAAACTTCGTCTTGTACACGAACTGTTCTCATTGTAGATAATGAAGGTCCAGTCATTGAAGGAGAACCTTATTTGACGATTAGAGAATGTGATGATTTAGTACAAGCGGAATATGATGCTTGGATTCAAGATAATTTTTCGAAGATGAATGCCATTGATGCTTGTGGAGGAGTGACCTGGTCATATATTCCTGAGTCACCAGAGCAAGCAGCTTGGAACAATGGGTATGCGGTTACAGAAGTTTATTTCATCGCAACAGATGAGTGTGGCAATAGTACGTCAAAAGAAGTACATTTTAAATTAAAAAATAATTTTCCTCCAAGCCTTTCAACACTAGAAGATAAAACCATTAATTGTGGTGAGGCTATTCCAGCATTTGATACACCAACAGTGGCGAACTCTTGTGGAGTCACAACTTTAACCAATGTGGAATCAACGATTCCTGGCCTTTGCCCCGGGACTTTTACTTTAAAAAATATATGGACTGTGACGGATGCTTGTGGAGCAAGTGCAACTACGGAGCAAAACATTTTTGTAGTGGATAATGTTGCTCCAGATGCACCCAATCCACCCGCTGATTTGACGATACAATGTGCAACGGAAATACCAGCTCCAGCAGAATTAAGTGCAATAGATAATTGTGCAGGAGTGATTACGTTATTTCCTACAAGTGAAATAATTCTGGGAACTTGTTTTAATAATTTTACTTTGATTAGAACTTGGAATTTTGATGATGGCTGTGGAAATATTTCTTCTATTAATCAAACCATTCATGTCAAGGATGATATTGCTCCAGAGGCCCCTAGTGCACCAGCAGATATGAATGTTCAGTGCGCAGCTGATGTGCCAGCATTGATCGAATTAAGCGCACAAGATAATTGTGATGGCGAGATCACGGTTTTACCAACAGAGGAATTAACATCAGGTGATTGCGCTAACCAATTTGTTTTAGTTCGAACGTGGACTTTTGCAGATCAATGTGGAAATGAAAGTAGTGTAAGTCAAACGATCACTGTTCAAGATGATACCGCTCCAGAAGTACCAATTGCACCAGCAAGTATCATGTTGCAATGTGCAGCTGATGTACCGACTTCAATGGAATTAACCGCACAAGATAATTGCGATGGCGAGATCACGGTTTTACCAACAGAGGAATTAACCTCAGGTGATTGTGCTAACCAATTTGTTTTAGTTCGAACCTGGACTTTTGCAGA
>CAYTVR010000140.1:0-10094 GCA_964441245.1 uncultured Saprospiraceae bacterium
CAGAAATAGATTCTCTGTTTTTTTCGTCACTATTGCCATAGTTTTTGTGCTAGAAATGAATGAAAAATCTCTAAAAAATAAAAGGGAGGAACTATTATTCTTTATCTCTAAAAAACGATTCAAATGAAAAAAACTATACTTAACATTATCACAGTACTTGTATTTTGTTTTGGAGCGACTGCTCAAAATGTAAATATCCCAGATGCTAATTTTAAAGCTTACTTGGTGGGGAATAATTCGATAAACACGAATATGGATAGTGAAATTCAGGTGAGCGAAGCCAATGCTTTTACTGGAGCAATTAATTGTTCCAATCAAGGAATTAATGACTTAACTGGAATTGAGGAATTTACAGCTTTAACTAAATTAATTTTTTTTGGAAATAATGTAAATTCATTAGATGTCAGTCAAAATACAGCTCTAACTGAATTGAGTTTTAATCATAATAACATAAGTGTCTTAGATCTAAGTCAAAATACAGCTTTAACGCTTTTAATTTGTAGTAACAATGACATAAGTGTTTTAGATGTAAGCCAAAATACCGCATTAACGATTTTAAATTGTAGCAGCAATTATATAAGCGTTTTAGATGTAAGTCAACACACCGCTTTAATTGGTTTAGATTGCGACCATAATAACATAGGTGTTTTAGATGTAAGTCAAAGCACGGGTTTAACGCATTTAAAATGTCAGTTTAATAACCTAATGAATTTGGATGTAAGCCAAAACACTAATCTATCTCAATTTAATTGTGATAATAATAACATAGGTAACTTAGATTTAAGCCAAAATACAGCTATAGCTTATTTGAGGTGTCAGAACAATAACCTAACTGTATTGAATTTGAAAAACCTCAATCTATCTTCATTGACCACTTTTACTGCTTTAGGCAACCCAAATCTTACCTGCATTGAAGTAGATGATGTTGCAGTAGCTTCAGCAGCGTTGGTAAGTATTGACCCCGCTTCTAGTTTTAGTACCTATTGTGAACCAATAGTCAACATTCCAGATGCTAATTTTAAAGCTTACTTGGTTGGAAATAATTCGATCAATACGAATATGGATACTGAAATTCAGATGAGTGAAGCCAATGCTTTTGCAGGAACAATTAATTGTTCAAATCAGGATATAGTTGACATGACTGGTATTGAAGCATTTACATCTTTGACTGAATTGAATTGTCGAAGAAATGATATAATTACGCTAGATCTAAGTCAAAATACAACATTGCAGAAATTGAATTGTGATCAGAATGACTTAACTACTTTGGACTTAAGCCAAAATACAGTCTTATTCGAAGTAAGGTGCCGAACAAATAACTTAAATAGCTTAAATTTAAGTCAAAACGCAGCTTTAACTTTTTTGATTTGCGACGGGAATAATTTAACTACGTTAGACTTCCATCCTAATACGAATCTAGGATATTTATCATGTGGTAGCAATAATTTATCTGTTTTAGACCTAACTCAGCACACCGCTTTAACAGGTTTGTATTGTCTTAATAACAACTTAACTACGATTGATCTAAGTCAAAATACAGCTTTGACAGGGATGAGAATTGAGAGTAATAATTTAAGCACTTTAGATTTAAGTCAAAATACTCAATTAACAAGTGTACTATGTTCCGAAAATAATTTGACCACTTTAGATGTAAGCCAGAATATAGCTTTAACAGAATTGGAATGTAGTTGGAATGACATCGTTTCACTAGATGTAAGCCAAAACACTAATCTAACATCATTGAGTTGCGGGAGTAATAATTTAATGGCATTGAATTTAAAAAACATTAGTCCCTCTACTTTAATTGGTTTCTGGGCTTATGGAAGTCCTAACCTTAGCTGTATAGAGGTAGATGACGTAGCCGCAGCTAATGCCGCATGGACCAATATTGATGCTGCTTCTAGCTTTAGTACTAACTGCTCACCAATCGTAAATATTCCAGATGCTAATTTTAAAGCTTACTTAGTTGGGAATAGTTTGATAAATACGAATTCAGATTCTGAGATACAAGTGAGTGAAGCCAATGCTTTTACAGGAGCAATTTTATGCTATGGTGATAACATTTCTGATTTAACAGGGATTGAGGAATTTACGGCTTTAACAGAATTGAATTGTGATGAAAATAACTTAACTACTATAGATGTAAGCCAAAATACAGCATTAATAAAGTTGTCTTGTAGTGAAAATGACTTAACAAATTTAGATGTTAGTCAAAATACGGCTCTTGAAATATTGTGGTGTACTGATAGTTACTTAACTGCCTTAGATGTAAGTCAAAATACGAATTTAACAAGCTTGGATATTGAAGAGAATAACTTAACTGCTTTAGATATAAGTCTAAACACCTCCTTAGTTAATTTGAGTTGTGGTAGAAGTAACCTGACGACTTTAGATGTTAGTCAAAACTTGGCCTTACTCTATTTGTGGTGTAAAGGAAATAATTTAACCGCTCTAGACTTAAGCCCTAATGTGAATTTAGAAGCTTTGGATTGTCGTGACAATAACCTGATGGAATTGAACATGAAAAATATTTCTATATCCACATTATCTCCTTTTAGAGCACAAAATAATCCTAACCTTACTTGCATCGAAGTAGATGATGTTGCCGCAGCTACTGCCGCATGGACCAATATTGATGCTCAAACAAGTTTTAGTGAAAATTGCAATGTAGTAACAGTGACTTTCATTACGGTTCAAGGTGAAGCAGGAGCGTCTACCATTTCTACCTTAGGAGGTACTTTACAAATGGTGGCAAGTGTGGTGCCTGCGAATGCAACTGACGCTACCTATACCTGGAGTATTGCCAATGGAACTGGTTCGGCAACAATAACTCCAGATGGTTTGATAACTGCCATGACAGATGGAATCGTAACGGTGATGGCTAGTGCGAATGATGGTTCGGGGGTAGTGGGAAGTGCGGTAATTACCATTTCTAATCAATCTTCATCTACAGAAGAGCAAAGGCTACTTTCTAATATTTCGATTTATCCTAATCCAGCCAATGCTCAAATGGTGATTGATGCGAAGAGACCAATTGAGGTGATCTCTATTTTGGATATTATGGGAAAAACAGTAAAGAGAATTGTTGATCCTTACTCAACTATTGATGTATCTGATTTGGCAAAAGGCATTTACTTTTTGCAAATGAAAATAGATGAAACTTTAGTGAGTAAAAAAATAATCAAAGAATAGAGGTAATCTCTAATACCCCCCAACCTTTTATAGTTGACGCTGAATGAATTTCCTCGAAAGGTAGGAATTCATTCAGTGTCAAAAATAACTCAAATAATAATTCAAGGATGAATAAAAATTATAATTATTATCAACCAATAAACACCAAACAAACATCGACACGGCAAGATGAAAAATGGGATGAAGCACTGGCGTTTTTCAATAGCAAACAATATGACAAAGTATTACCTGCTGTCTTGGATTATGTAGGAAGTCATTTGCAAAGTAAAAAAGATGGCGACCATTATAAAATAGCCCACGGATCGGTGATCATTACGATTACTCAAACGGAGAAAGAACTATTGATCAACTGTCCTTTTTTGAATATAGAAAACGCGAAAAAAATACCCTTAATGCGTCGATTGGCAGAGATACGTATGTATCCCTTAAATCTGACCAACATCGCTTTAGCAGACAATTTGGTTTATTTTTCTTTTACTTGTCCAATTAATTTGTGTGAACCTTACAAGATTTATTCAGTATTAAGAGAAATCTGTTTTTACGCAGATAGCTATGATGATGAATTTATTGAAAAGTTTGATGCAACACATCTTCAAGAACCCAAGACAACACCTTTTTCCAGTGACTTAAAAGAAGAGGCTTTCGCTAATTATCAAAAAATTATCGAAGAAGGCATACAGCGATTTGATCATTATATGGAAAAGCGCCACCTACACAATGCCTGGTATACTTTAAATATTACACTAAAAAAAATAGAGTTTTATGCAGAGCCACAAGGCTACTTGCGTACGGTAATAGAAAAATCGATAGATGGTATTTTTGACAGAAATACTCCTTTCCAAAACCGATTATTAAACGGAAAGGCAAGTTTAGAAAAACTAAAAAATTATACAATCGATAAATTCTTAGAGGATTTATATCAAATAGAAACTTTTATAACGCATAAGTACAACAGTAAGAAAGAGAATATTCGAGAGAACTGGGAAGAGGGGTATAACAATGCAAAAGATATGATTGCTAATGCCAAATTTGAAGATGCCTCAAATATTCTACAGTCGAATATTCATGACTTATTCTACTACAATTTGGTGGATATAAGTATTAGCAAACCACTAACAGATGCTTTGTCTCAATCCAGTGGATTGGATTGGAATCAAGCAGTACTTATTTTATTAAAAGGAATGGAAGCCATCATGGAAGACGATGTTTTGACCAATGAATTTGGTATGGATTTGTCGAAAATGATGAACAAACAAATGCAAGAGTCCATGGCAGTAATGCAGCAGATGATGGCAGATTTTAAAACATCCTAAACATTGCTCAAAAAAGAACTTTCCGAATTCAATTTTGAACGCGAGTCAATCCCGTTTATAAAACGGGGTTGAATTAGGCCAAAAGTGAATTCGTCATAAGGAAGTTGTTTTTTAGCTTACTAAACATAAACCATTATGGAAAAAATAAAAAAATCAGTTTATAAAATTAACACGGCTAATGGTTCTGGAACAGGTTTTTATAGTCTGCAAGACAACATTATTGTAACCAATTATCACGTAGTAGCTGGGAGTTTAAAAGTCAGTATAGAAAGCTCAGACAAAAATCGATTTTTAGCAAAGGTAGTTTATGTCAATCAAGGAAAAGACATCGCCTTTCTAAAATCTGAGGATTTACCAAAACCTACAGAAACGGTACTGACTAAGCACAATAATGAAACGGCTTCTAGAGATAAAGTCATGGTGTTGGGATTTCCATATGGAATGCCATTTACAATAACAGAAGGTATCATTTCTAATCCTAAGCAAATTATTGATGGCAGTAGTTTTATACAAACGGATGCAGCCATCAATCCTGGAAATAGTGGTGGACCTATCATTAATGAAAAAGGTGAATTGATTGGTATCGTAACCTCTAAATTTTCGGATGCAGATAATATGGGCTTCGCAATTCCTATAGAAACCCTTCGAGAAGAACTAGAAATTGTTGATGAATTAACGAGTGATTTTACCATAGGTTGTCATAGTTGTAATGGCTTGATTGATGAAAAAACAAGCTATTGCCCAAACTGCGGAAAGGACATCGATGAAAGAATATTTGACGAAAGTCCGCTCTCAGACTTTAGTCTAAAAGTAGAAGAGGCTTTGACTAAATTAAAATTAAATCCTGTTTTAGCTCGGGCAGGAAGAGAGCGTTGGTTTTTTCATCAAGGGAGTGCAGAGATAAGAATGTTTGTGTATAACAACAACTACTTGTTTGCCACTTCGCCGCTTAATGACTTGCCTCGCAAAAACTTAGGAGAGCTATATGAATATATCTTAACGGCTGATACGGGTAAACATCGATTGTCAATTTCAGATAATCAAATATACCTAAGCTACCGAATACATGTCAGTGACTTGTACTCAGAAAGTAAAGATGAAATATTAGAAGATATCGCTCAATTGGCTATTAAAGCAGATGATTTGGATGATATGTTTGTAAACGATTTTGGTGCAAAAATGACGCAATATAGTAAGTGAAATGAAACCAGAATTGCAAAGCATCACACCCAGTGTTGCCTTGGCTAAGCCGAGTTTTAAAGAATAATTAATAATGAAGTTGTTTAAAAACTCCAAAAAGGCCTACGATTAATGATTTAAATCAACTCTTCTCCTTTTTTATTCTTAATAGCCCTGCTATTGTGAATAAAAAGTGGATCGATTTGCTTCAATTCATTTACTTCTCGTCTTCTTTTCGAATTCTTAAACAACTTCAATGAAAAAAACGAATAAAAATTAAATATGAAAAAAACAGTAATTGTATTGTTGTTATTAACATGTGTGCTCTTTGTAGGAGGTGTTAAGGCACAATGTGGTAATGGAATGACAGTGGTTCTAAGTACTCAAACCGATGTCAACAATTTTATTTCAAACAATTGTACGAACTTCTTGGGAAGCTTAATAATACTTGACAATAATGATGGGATAGATAATGTTTCAGATTTAACTCCATTGTCTACGCTTACTTTTGTAGGAGGGATGTTAATGATTCGAAATAATCTTTCCCTATCGAACCTTAATGGGCTTCAATCTCTATCTACAGTTGATGGAATTAATGGCTTGCTCATACTCGGTAATGCTATTTTAACGGATATTAGCAGCTTGTCTAATTTAACTACTATTGGTGGTCCTTTAACTATTAATGGAAATAATATGGCTAGTTTAGCTGGCTTGCAAAGCCTTATGTCAATTGGAGGGAATTTAACAATCTCCGACAATGACTTACTCACGGATCTAACGAGTCTAACTAATTTAACTTCAATCGATGGATATTTAATCATTAATTTGAATGATTTGCTGACGAGTTTGTCGGGACTCGATAATATTGATCCGTCCACAATCGTCTCGCAAAATGTTTCTTTAGATGATATAATTATTCTTGATAATCCACTACTAAATGAATGTGAGGTTAGTTCAATTTGTGATGCATTTGATAATTCTAACCTGACTACCAATATTACGAATAATGCTTCAGGTTGTGCAGGTAATCTAGCCATTATAACCGCTTGTCAAGCCTTACCCGTTGAATGGCTCAACCCTGTAGCTGCAAGGGTCAAGGGAAATAACATCGAGCTTAGTTTCGCAACTGCTCAAGAAACCAACAATTCTCACTTCGAAGTCGAACATAGTCAAGATGGTCGTAATTATTATCCTATTGGAAAAATAAAAGGTGAGGGGAGCTCTTTTGTAGAAACCTATTATAAATATTTGGATGAAAATCCTTCCATCGGTAAAAATTACTATCGAGTGAGGCAAGTAGATTTTGACGGTAAAATGGAGTACAGCAATATTGCCTCAGCTCGATATGAAATCGATGAAATGGGCATTTACCCAAATCCTGTGAATAATGAATTTACCCTCATTGTCAAGGAAAAACAAGAGGCTGTTTTTTATAATCAGCTTGGACAAGTAGTCAAAGGTGTTTCAGTAAATAAAGGAACAAATACACTAGATGTTTCTGAATTTAAAACTGGAATTTATTATTTGAAAATAGGTGAAAAAACGGAACGAATAATCAAAGAATAAAAGATGTGATTCGGAAACAAAATTAAAATAGCAACAATGGAATTAATAGCAAGTGTTTCAGTTTTAGCACTAATCATAATATCAGGCATTGTACTAAGCAATCAAATAATCGCTAAAAAAAATCAAGTAGCGCAAGCATTTGGCAGCATAGAAATTTATTTAAAAAAGCGTTTCGACTTAATACCCAATCTGGTAGCTATGTTGAATAAATACTTGGCGCACGAAAAAGAGATTTTATTAAAAGTAACTGAGTTGCGAAGTCAAGTAAAAAATGCGGTAGAACCAAAACAAAAAATTGAAGCTTCAAACGAGTTGACAAAAATGATGGCAGGCTTAAACATTAATACAGAAAGCTATCCAAATCTAAAAGCTGATCAGCAATTCCTAAACCTTCAGTTTGAATTAACAGATATTGAAAACCACATTTCGGCAGCTCGTAGATCATACAATGCGGCAGTAACCAGCTACAATAATAAAATACAAATGTTTCCTGCAAGTATCGTCGCTAGTATTAGAAAAGATAAAACAGAAACGCTTCTAGAGATTCCAAAAGCAGAACAAAAAGAAGTAGATGTTAATCAATTATTGAATTAAAAAACCACCTTCTTTGACAAATTCTGTGGACATTCATAAAGTGAGATGAAAAAGCGACCAGAGGAAGCGTTGAATTTCAATTTTGAATGTCTAAACACATACATACGCACGTACAGGATTTGTCAAAGAACCAAAAAATAAAAAAATGTTAGAAAATTTACCTTGGTACGGATATATAATATTATTTGCGGCTGTCGCATCATATGCATATCGCTTTTTTAAAAGTGGGCAAAGCTTTATGGAAGCCCCAGAATTGGAAGAAGCCAAATTCAAAGTTGAACCTACAAGCAATTTAAATCAACAGCAATTATTTTCGCTTGCTTTAGATGCCGTCACTAATGAATGGTGGAAAGTAAATACCAATACCTTATTCTTCAAAAAAGGAATTCACGCAAATAACTATATAGAAGGCTGGGGGATAAATACCAAAGACGGATACTGGGCATTTGCCAACTATCTCATAAATGATGGTCGTCGCTTGTATTTCGATTTTATCTACAAGATGATGAATAATGAACCAGAAGAAAATTGGCAAAACTTAATGGATCAAAAATTCGGTGAGAATGAAAGAGCCAACCGTTATTTGAATTTATTAAAAACCGGTAAAACTCAGGGAACACTCAAAAGCAAAGGATTCATCACCTTTGATTCTGAAATGGAAAAAGGAGTAGCGGCCTACGATGCCAGTTTATTAGTTGGACATGCAAGAAGAGCTTTTACCGCAGGAATTATTAGTGAGCAAGAAGCTTGGAAAGTGATCAACTTTGCGACACAACTAGCTATAGATAATTTTTCATCTTGGGAAGAGTTTGGCAAAAGTTACGTACTAGGTTTTGCACTTGATATTCGAGATAGAAAAGATGGCTTCCTTGATGAAATGTACCACCTGTACAAGCAAGTTTTAGAAAACCCAAAGAGTCCTTGGAATACGATTGATTGGCCACAAGTATAAATGATGGAACAGCTCATACAAAAAACATATAAGGAGACCAGTGAAGCCTTAAATGATATTTATCAAAAAAGAAAACGAACCTCGTTTTTTCAAAAAATAATGTGGGCGATTACTGGTTTGTTTTTTTCAATAATGCTATTGAATCTGGCAGCTAATTATTTTCCTTTTTTTAAGTTGAGTTTTTTAGAACCGTTTCAAGCTTCTGAAGCTAATCCCTATGCAGTTGTTTACCCAATCATTGGATTAGTCGTTTTGTTATATCCAGCCTCTTATTTTTTTGTCAATGCATTTCAGCAGTTTAAAATAAAAGAAATGGAGTCTATTGCTAAAATGGTAAAGACGCTGTTTCCTAAGGTGGAATTCACACAAGGTATAGCAGCGCCACTGAATGAAGTAAAAAGCAGTAAACTCTTTTCCTGGGTAAAAGCGAATACACCTATTTATTCTTATGGCCAAATGCGAAGCTCGACTGCGGAGCATATTATCAATGTTACAGATATAGGTATCATAGAACAAAATACATCCAATCAATTTTTAGCAGGATTATTGCGGGTTCCAATATTAAATATGTTGGTCATTCTATATCAATATGTCTTAAAAAATCTACTATCTAACAAATCTGCGGATAATGTGTATTATACTTTTAGAGGAATGTTTTGTTGGTTGAGTTTTAAAAAATCACTTAAGGGACATACGGTAATTTTAACAAATAATCAACCTTCAAAACTAGATCGATTTTTCAGTGCTCAATTTTCGGAAGAACAAAAAATAGAACTGGAAGATCCAAGATTTACAGATCAGTTTGTAGTCTATGGTACCGATCAAGTAGAGGCACGTTATGTATTGACTACCGCATTGATGGAGCGTGTTGTTGAATTAAAACAAAAATTTAATCAACCGATATTGTTATCCTTTCAGCATAAGCAAATGTACTTAGCAGTAAAGAATGAGCATGGTTTGTTTTCTTTTCCTTCAGGAAAATTAGATGCGATAAAAATCGTAGATGAACTAGCTCATGATATAAATACCGCTTTGCAGATAAGCACAGAATTGAATTTGAAATATCCTTAAATAAGGTCAATGTTAAGAGCACAAAAAATAGTATTATTTCTCAGTTGTTTAATCACTATTACCATTTTATTTTCTTGTAATAATAGTGAGATCATAACGTATTATGATGCCAATTGGAATGAAACCATCAAGGAAAATGCCTCCTTTTATAGATCTCTACAAAAAAATAAAAATGGGAATTGGGACCTGAGAGACTTTTATATAAGTGGCGAAAAACAATTTGTAGG
>CAYTVR010000140.1:10194-18345 GCA_964441245.1 uncultured Saprospiraceae bacterium
CTCCAAGGCAGCGTACAGATGTTTATGAATATTATTATGCAAAAACATCCACAGTTGCTGGTCAACATACGGATATTGAGGGCTATGATGATAAATTTTCATTCACCTTGTTTTTTGATACAAAAGGGGACACTATTGGCCGCTTAGATTATAATAAAACGTCGGATAAGTGGCAAGGAAAAGAGATCGTTTTTTATCAAACAGAAAAGAAGAATAAAAACGAAGTGAGCACAATAAAAGAAATAAATACCTATAAGAAAGGATTGATTGAGCGCACCCAATATTTTAATGAGAATGAAGAACAAATTGCCGATGGTAGTTTTAAAAATAAAAAACCTTATACAGGTACTTTTTTTAAGGAAGCTTGTTGGTTCTCTAAAATACAACATTTTAAAAAAGGAAATTTACAGAAAGAAATTACATTCATTAATAACGATGAAAAAATAGGAGAAATAAGTTTTAAAAATAAGGAACCCTATACGGGAGTTTTTTGCAATTGTCCCACTTTAAAAAACTATAAGAATGGGAAATTAGATGGTCAATCCATTAAATATCTTTATGGTGGAATAGGAGAGGACTTGGAGGAAGAGTATAACTTTAATTATAAAAACGGTTTGAAACACGGTGATTATACGATCTACAATGATGAAGGATTTTTGCTAGAAAAAGGAACTTACAAAAATGATGTGCAAGTAGGAGAGGTGTGGTATTATCATAATGAAGAAGCAATAGAAGAGGGCGATGCGGAAAATTTTTATTATTTGAAAACCAATGTACAGTCTGTAAAAGGCAAACCTTTTATTTCTGGAATTTCACAATTTAATTTAGAAAATGAGTTATTGAACACCTTTGAATTTGAACCGAATACAACAGATGAATTCTCCTATATTCACAATGGATATCATTACGTTCATTTAGAAGATTTGAATGCAGATGGGTTTGATGATTTACAAATAATGTATCAACATAAAGAAGGCGGTTTTACACTCAGTACCTACTATTTGTTTAATTCAGAAATAAATAAATACCAACATATCGACGAGTTGGACGATGTGACTGATTTAGAAGTTAATGTATCTGATAAAACAATAACAACAACAACAAATAGGAATATAATTGATGATCATAAAAGCTATGTGACTTACGAATTTTTGAATGACAAATTGATTAGAAAGTTAGAGATAGAGGAAGTTTATCACCAAGGAAGAGACACCACATTTAGAACACAAATTTTCCCAGTTCCAGTAGACGATTTTCCTTTATTGGATGAAAATTTACCCCCCATAACTTTTGTTCAAAAAAGTAAGCAAGAACAAATCACCAATACACATCAAACGGTTGTGCTGCAAAAAGAGCCTTTTTCGATTGTTTTTCCAGGCTTAATCAACAGTACATTTCCGAAAGATTTTAACGTCAAAATTACGGCCAGTTACGATAAAAATGTCTTTAAAAAAGCTAGGGTCAATCATAAAGAAGAAGATACTTCTATTTTTGAAGAGGGAACAACATTTGCAAGAGCTCCAAATGAATTAATTGTATATGATGAAGGTCATAACCTATTTTATTATGACAAGACGCAGGATGCTAACTTGGACTATTTAAAAAATATAAGTGAAAATGTATTGTTATTACAATTAGAGATTAATAAAATGCATGATGGAGATGAAGAACAAAATATGTCTGAAATAAACAAGCCCATCTACATGGTAATTTATATGGATAAAAATGAAAACAAAAAAATAGATGATGACGAAATATTTTATGTAACCGTAAATAGCTAATTGTTTCAATAAAAAAGTTGTACTTAATTTGACTCAAAACCTATTACTAACCTATGAAAAGAAAAATAATACTATTTATTTTCTACATTATTGGAGTTAATATGCAAGGACAAAATAATACTTTTAGCTACTATAGTGGATCTGATGAAGATGGTTTTTCTCAAAGGGTAAAACTAACTTTAAACTCGGATAATAGCTTTTCCTATAAGTTTGTGGACGACGAAGTTTGCTATGAAACCATTTCTATTTCTTTTGGGAAATGGGAACAAAAAGGTGATAATATTAGATTAAATGTAGCTGACTCCATAAAACCAAAAATTAGATTTGAGAAACAAACTTTGAAGAAAAACATACTAACTATTTTTTTTAATCGTGCGAATGAAAAAGTGCTTTTTAAGAAAGATGAATATTATTATGATTCAGGAGAACTTGAATTCAAAGCTGGAAGGCAACTTTTTTTCTATGATGGTGAAAATAAAGAAATAGAAATTTCATATAATAATAGTGGAATACTTGAAATTCCAAAAACTAAAGAGATTAGGAGGATTGAAATGTATTTACCTAATAATAATCATAAAGACAATTATTTAGAAATAAACATACCTGAGCATACAGGACAAATATTTATTGAGAATTTATCTCGTTATGTAATAACAGACTTTGGACGATATAGCTTCGTATTAAATAAGAATAAGATAATAATGAAATACCCTTGGGGAACATATAAATTGAAAAACAAAAACTAAGCACAACAATAGCACAAACCCTTGTCTGTAACATGAGTTTCGTGCTATTTATTATGATTCCCAATACAGTTGTAAAATTTTGAGAAGTGCAAAGAAAAGTATAACACAATATGAAAGTTAAAATCCCAATAATTGTATTTTTATTGTTATTTGGTTTGTATCAATCTCTAGCAAGAGATACAACAACCATAGCTTATATGGGCGTCCCAAGTTATGAAATTGATTTTTCTACTATCGAAAAAATACAAAACACTAAAATAGCTGATTTTGAAGGAAGCTACCATTTTGGAGAATCGGAAGGGGAGTCGACGCTTGAAATAATTTATAGCAATGGAAAGCTTTTTGCCCGAAGCATATACGCCGATTGGGAGAATGATCAATGGGCGCTGAAAAATGATAGAGAACGGATTCGATACAAAAAAGGTAAAATAGAAATTGGAAAATATTCCTATGAATTATACCAGTGTATTAAAACGACTTACCACTTGCTTGAGGAAGGAGAACAGGTTTTAGTCTCCCATATTTTTGAAGATGTAAATAACAAACCGTATCACTTCATTCAGTTGAATATTAATAGTCCACTCAAAATACCTGAAGGCAAATATCCTGAAACAAATTTTGTGAAATTAACTCCCATTGATTTAAAATTATATTCTAAAGATGAATTAAAAATTATGCGAAATGAAATATTTGCTCGGAAGGGATATGTTTTTAAAAAGGGTGGAAGTATGGAACAATATTTTTTACAAAAAAAATGGTATAATTTAATAAAGAAAACCAAGCATCCAAATCTGAATGATATTGAGCGTCATAATGTGAATACTATTCTTGAATTAGAAAAAGAATAATAGATGCTCCTATTTAAAAATACGACAATAAAAACACTGGCAACTATATTTTTGATTTTCCTATCACTTAGTGTCTATGGACAAGACTACTATATTGTAAATGCTAAAAACGGATTGAATGTTCGTGCCGAAGGTAACTTGTCATCAGAAAAAATAGCGAAACTTAGATTTGGAACCATTGTAGAAATAGTAGCTGAGACGGATAAAATTCTAAGGATAAAGGATAATGGTCAAGCGATTAAAGGAAAAATGGTCAAAATAAAATATAGAAATGAATACTTGTCTTTAGAAGATGGTGTAGAAGGATATGTCTTTGATGCTTACTTAAAGAAAATGAAAAATGAAGTAGTAGTAGTTAGAACTAAAATCGATAAACCTGAATATACGGAGCTATTCAAAAAAGCAACAATAAAAATTTATAAACCTCAAAAAATATCTAATCTAGATTCTATTAAAACTATTTTAAAAGGCAGAGTGGAGTGGTTTACAGACGAAGAAAACGATTTTACTACTATACAGAGCATCACAGCAGATAATGGTCTAAAGAGATCAATTGGTACCAACGATTTTGACATAGAGTTTTCAAAAAATTATTCTTGCTATTATCCAGAACATGATATTCTTTTTTTAGTAGGAGGTCATGGTAGTGATGTGTGCTTTTCAATTAAAACAGGTGAGGATGAATTAACTATTGGGAACCCAGAATATATGATACCCTCTCCCAAAAACACCTATCGTTTGAATGGCTATTTTGAAGGACAAGAGTGTATTTATTATTTTTTTCAAAAGAAAGAAGACGAAGAATTTACTTTCTTAACTGAGTTTAATTTGGATTATGACATTTGCTATTTTAAAGACTTTTATTGGATTAATGAAACTGAATTCATTTATACAAAACTGAACTACGAAATAGATCATAAAAACGGAATAGAAGAATATTTTAAAGGGAAAATAGAAGAATAATCAATAGCTCCTTTTTTGAGAAAGCCCTATAGATATATTCATGACTTCTATTTAAAAATACGATAATGAGAACGCTAGCAACTATATTTTTGATTTTTCTATCACTTAGTGTCTATGGACAAGACTACTATATTGTAGATGCTGAAAATGGATTGAATGTTCGTGCCGAAGGTAACTTGTCATCAGAAAAAATAGCGAAGCTTAGATTTGGAACTATTGTAGAAATAGTAGAAGAGACAGATGAAATTCTAAGGATAAAGGATAATAGCCAATCGATTAAAGGAAAAATGGTTCAAGTCGTATCTATAAAATATTATCCAACGACAGAAGACGTTGTAGAAGGATATGTATTTGATGCTTACTTAAAGAAAATGAAAAATGAAGAGATAGTAGCTAGAACTGAAATTGATAAAGCCTTATATACGGAGTTATTAAAAAAAGCAACAATAAAAACTTATAAGCCCCAAAAGATATCTAATCTAAATGCGGTTAAGGCTGCCTTAAAGGGTAGAGTGGAGTGGTTTGCAGAAGAAGATCAGGGCGCTTATAAAAGAGATGATTTAATAAAAAGTATCACCATCAGTAATGGCCAAAAGATATCATTTGATTTGAATGCATTGGACATAGGATTCGCTGAAAATTATTCTGGCTATTATCCAGAACATGACATTCTTTTCTTAGAAGGAGGTCATAGTATTGATGTGTGTTTTTCGATTAAAACAGGTGAGACGAAACTAAGCATTGGGAATCCAGAATATATGATTCCCTCTCCAAAAAACACTTATCGTTTGAATGGTCATTTTGGAGGACATGAGTGCATTTTTTATTTTTTTCAAAGAAAAGAGAATGAAAAATTTACTTTCTTAACAGAGTTTAATTGGGAGTCTGACTTTTGTACGTTTAAAGAATTTTATTGGATGAATGAAACGGAATTCATTTACATATTGGGTAACCCTCTAGATCCTGAAAACGGAACAGAAGAATATTTTAAAGGAAAAATAAAAAATAATTAAGCCTAATAAGGAGCTAAATGATTCTTGGTCAATCAAATTTATTTGATTGTCAAAGCAAAGCTTTGAAAGAGTAAAAACTTCAACTCCTTTATATATTTTGACTAAATGAAATCATAAAGAACCTTTAATAATCGCTAACGAAAAATGAAAAAAATATTTTCCATATTATTCTGTTTTTTACTAAGCAACCTTTGTTACACACAAGTTGATTTAGAAAAAGCAGCTATTGAACAATTAAAATTGGATCCCGATAAAATAGCACGTGAATTTGTCATCCAAAAGAAAATACCCAATAATCCGAAAGAAACCATTATTGTCATTCCAGAAATGGTACAAGAGGAGAAAGATTATTTTGAACTCAACACTTACATCTTAATCGTAAATAATGAAACAGGAAAAATAGTCAATAAATATCACGATCATCCTAACTTAGTTTCTGATGCAATCATTTTGTCAAAAATAGAAATAGATACGGCTCCATACATTGTCTCGGAAAACAATCGAGCATTTGGAATAAGAGTTCATTATCACAATATGTCTCAACCAAATCCATACAGTCATTCAAGCCTTTCTTTGTTTATAAAATCTAAGGATACCCTGAAAGAGGTTTTAAGAACTTATGAGGTAATGGATTACCACGCCGAGTGGAACCTCCGTTGTGATGGCGAATCTGTTGGACACGAAAAGATCCTCATCATGACAAAGAAGAAAACGAATGGCTATTATGATATTTTAGTGAAAAATCAAATTACGGAAACCGAAAGCTTGGAGGATGCAAATGGTGATTGTAATGCTAGCGAGAAACATTCCATAGAAAAAACAGTGTTAAAATATAACGGTGAAGAATATACCCCAAACGGCACCTTTCGACCATTAAACGTTTATCTAAATGATCCTGATGAAAATGCTACTAACATAAGAAAAGCACCAAATGGAAAAATAATTCAAAAATTAAATGGTGCCGATGATTATTTTACCTTAACCATCACAGAAACAAATAACGGATGGTTTAAAGTCGTGAACATAACTGGAATGGAAAGTGATGATATAAAAATTCCTGGAGGAACAGCTTGGATTCATGGCTCTGTTCTAGAAGTGTCAACCAGAAGAACAATAAAACTATTAGATGCTCCTGATGGTGAGGCATTATTGGTTGGAAGGGTCGATCAGGAAAAACAAGTAAGAATAAAAGACAGATATTTAGATTGGGTGAAAATTGAATATCAAGGGCTAAGTGGATGGGTGGAATCTGAATGGCTCTGTGGAAATCCCGTTACGACTTGTCCATAAATTTTATAATTATCTTGTATGACTAAATACCTACTTAGGATCTTCAACTATTGTATTTGGACCCTAATCGCCTTTCTATGTGCATTTATCTACATGAAGATTATTTTAGGACCTCAACCAAATCCTTCCACTGGTTTTATGCGAATATTTGATTGGTTGTATGAATATGTTTTGGTTCATATAGGCTTAATTATTGGAAGTATTATAGCATTGTTATACATTTTAATAGATGTTTTTTACTTAAATAAAAGGCTGAAAAATAATTCCTATTCAACAATCATTCGTTTTCTAATTGTGATGACCATTGCTATTGTTGTAGGAACAACTCACTATGTATTAGAGAAAGTAATTGATGTCATTTAAGGATAAATTTACAACTTTAGAGCAAATGCATTAAAAGATATACACGTTTTAAGGGGCGGGATGCCAGAAAATTTACTGTTTGAACAGAGTGAGTTTCAATTTTCTAGCGTTTTTGTTTCCTATCAACTCCTTTATGCCTCTGGGCATAATCTCATCGAATGCAAAAAGGAAAAGCCTAGCCGACTAGAGGCGAAACAAAAGAACTAAAATAAATTTGATGCGTTTGCCCTGTTGAAACATAAATAAAAATGAAAAAATCAATTTATATAGGATTATTTACGATTACGCTAATTGGATTTATAGCTGCAAAATACCTTTATGATTCGCAGGTATATTTAGCAAAATATCAAAGTCCTGATGGAAATTATGAATTAATCATAAAAAGTGATCGAAGTATTTTTGCCTCCACCATGCCTGGAAATGGTGGCTTGGGGAGTTGTCCTGTTAAAGTGATTCTAAAAGGTGCAAATGGAAAAGTAATTGGTAATAGTAATAGCAATAAAGACTGTGGTACCATCATGGATAGTATTGACGTAAGGTGGGATTTAGAAAACGATGAAGTATGGTATAGTAAAGCTAGAACTATTGATTTGAAAACAGGTAAAGTAGAATGTTAATGTAGGAGAAAATTGTAATGCTGCATTTGTGCAAAAGTGATAAGAAAAAAATGAGCTGCAATTTTTATTGCAGCTTTATTTTTTTGATGGGTACCCGTTCTTGTGAAAATGGAACAGGCAATATGCGTTTCGGAAGGGTAGGAAGCGTGCATGCGTGGGGGTTCGATTCCCCCTAACTATGGTTAAATAAAAAAAGCCAAGTTAAAATAACCGAGCTTTTTTGTAGTAGTACCCCCGGGGACGACCGCCCGTTCCGTAGGATTTAAAGTCCTAAATGGCCTTTAAAAGGAAGGGACCCGAAACTGCGTTTCTGTTGGGTGGCAAACAGGTATGCGTGGGGGGCTATTCCCCTAACTGTGGTTAAATAAAAAAAGCCCAGTCAAAATGACCAAGCTTTTTTGTAGTACCCCCGGGGGGAATCGAACCCCCACTCCCGAAGGAACTGGATTTTGAATCCAGTACGATTTGGTGTCAAAAATATTAAAATGACTGAATATCAATAAATTACGAATTTTTAAAACACAAATAAG
>CAYTVR010000141.1:0-18013 GCA_964441245.1 uncultured Saprospiraceae bacterium
TAGATTTCCTTTTCATCGAATTCGCCTGTTTCATGGTATTTTTTGAAAACCGAACCATAAGTGTCGATTCCCCAAACTTTGATATTAGGATTTTGCTCTTTTAGATATTTTGCTGTTCCAGAAATGGTACCTCCTGTTCCTACACCAACCACTAAATGAGTGATTTTTCCTTCGGTTTGTTCCCATATTTCAGGACCAGTTGATTCATAATGGGCTTGTCGATTAGAAAGGTTGTCATATTGATTGAACCAAAAGGAATTAGGAATCTCTTTACTCAAACGTTCTGCAACAGAATAATAAGATCGAGGATCAGTTGGCTCCACGTTAGTAGGACATACGATAACTTCTGAACCTAAAGCTTTCAAAAGATCTAATTTTTCTTTTGACTGTTTATCTGATGTTGTAAAAATAGATTTGTATCCTTTGACACATCCCGCAATCGCTAAGCCCATACCTGTATTACCCGAAGTACATTCTATAATCGTACCTCCGGGCTTGAGATCACCTTTTTTTTCTGCATCTTCCAGCATTTTTAGGGCCATTCTATCTTTAATAGAATTTCCTGGATTAAAGGTTTCTACTTTACATAAAACTAATGCAGCAACCTCGTCAGTTACTTTATTGATTTTTACCATAGGAGTATTCCCAATGGTTTCTAAAATATTGTTGTAATACATAGTGAATTTATTTTTTTCTAAGATAGATCAATAGTAAAGTCAATGCAAAATTGATACCTAAGGAAGGTAAAAACTCCGATAGGCGCTATTTGATCAGTTAATTTGCTTGAGTCAACATCTCAAAGCGATCTTCCAAAGGGCAAAGGTAGAAGAAAAAAGTAATATTGTAAAGGAATTTAATTTGAAAAGATAACAAACAAATTAAAAGGATTCGCGTAGTAAACTTAGAGTTTACATTGAATTTTATACAAATGGACACAGAACTAGTCAAAAAAGAAGAGATTTTACAATTAGTTTTAGATCATATTCCATCATTTGTCTTTTGGAAAGATACCAATTGTAATTACCTAGGATGTAATCGTAATTTTGCGAAATCAGCGGGTTTAGCTTCTCCTGTTGATATCATAGGAAAAAATGATTACGACATGCCCTGGACTAAAGAGGATTCTGATTTTTTTCGAAAAATTGATAAGGAAGTTATGGAGTCCGGAAAACCTCAGATCAATTTTGAAGAATCTCAAAGAATTTATAATGGTGATATAAAATGGTTGAAAACAAGTAAAATACCACTATATAATGAGCAACAAAAGGTGATTGGTATATTGGGGACTTATGAAGATATCACTTTAAAAAAATCCTTGGAATTGGAGTTGTTGTCTAGAAATGCAAAACTTGAAAATTTAAATGAGAAATTGGAAATGGTGAATACAGACTTAGAACAATTTGCATATGCTACTTCTCATGATTTGCAAGAACCGCTTCGAATGATCATTGGGTTTACTGGCCTTCTTGAAAATAAATACGCTGAGGTGTTGGATGAATCTGGAAAGGAGTACTTACATTTTGTGAAAGAAGGAGCAAAACGAATGTCCTCTTTGATTCAACAGATCTTGTCTTATTCCAAATTAAATCAAGTAGAAGAAGAATTTGAAGAGGCTAATTTGAAAGAGCTCATTTCAGATCTAGTCAATGATTTATCACCTCATTTTGATGAAAAAAACGCTAAGATAACATTGAACCTTCCGAAGAAAAAAATAAAGTGTCATCCGGAAAGAATGAATATGCTTTTCAATAATTTGATTAGTAATGGTGTAAAATTTGATACTACTGGGAGTCCCAAGGTTGATATAAATTTTGAAGAGAGAGAGACTGAATGGTATTTTACGGTAGCCGATAATGGAATTGGAATTGAAGAAAATTATCAAGAGTATGTTTTCAAACCATTTAAAAGATTGAATACTCGAGACAAATTTATTGGAGATGGAGTAGGTTTATCTCTTTGTAAAAGAATTATCAACTTACATCGGGGGCAAATATGGTTTACTAAAAATGAAGCACAAGGGACTACTTTTCATTTTACAATAGGAAAACTTTAGGGACTATATTTATCTTAAATATTTTAGCTTAACAAAAAATCGTTTATCCTTAGCTCCCAATGCTTTGGCAGTCCTTGCTGAAACAATTACAACGACCTCATCTCCATAAACTGTTTCAGGAATCCTTCCTAATACTTTGGCATAGATCGTTCGACTGTTCATCGGATTAGTGATACCGACAATTGAATTAATAGGAGCTGTACGATGGAGTGCATAGAAGTCTTTTCTATTTCCTTTTTCTTTTTGCCAAAAGGCAACACCTTGTTGACTTCGTTCTCTTTTGGCTTGACTTCCTCTGACATAAGTGCGGCGAAGCTTTTGGTTTTGTTTCCAACCAGGATGACCTTGAAATTTTCTTAACTTAGGTTTTATACCAGACAATTTCATCCATCCCACTTGAAGAATTTGACCGACGTATAAGTTTTCACTGGTCAATTGATTTCTGATGATGACAGAGTCAAGTGGCATTCGAAAATGAACTTTTGAAATCCTAAACAGATTATCACCTTTACGAACTCGATAACAAACCGGGACGTGCTTGGCAGGATCGAAATTTTTGTTTTTATAGCGAATAACTGCACGATTTGGTATAGGTATCTTGATTTTAGTTCCGATTGGAACAATCTGACTTTTTAATTTTGAATTATAGTAAAAAAGTTCGTTGACTTTTATTCCATAAAATCGAGCAAGAGAATACAAAGTCTGATTGACTTGCATGGTATGATCAATGATTTTCTCCTGAAAGGCCCCAAACCTAATAAATATCGTGTCTTGCGGCGTCAGATAGATACTATCAATAGATGCGGACAAGGAAAATGTGCATAGAAAATAAAAGAATAATGATACAAGAATTCGTTTCATAGTTTGCTCAGTAGTATTGAAAAGTGATAAGTAATAATTCGATAAGTCTTTTGGGGACAAAAATGGCTATATTTTGACTTGGATTTGGAATTATTAAACAGTATCGAGCTCAAATTTAGGAAAGGTCCCGTAAAAAAGCACAATTACAGTATAATATTTATGATAATATTAATTTTTAAAGCTAATTTCATACCATAGACCAAGCTTATTCTATCTTTTTATCAAGATTTGTTTAAGAACTCTTTAACGCTTTAAGACCTTTATAATTGATCCGCCTTCATGCAAATTATCGCTATTATCCCAGCTAGATATGCTTCTACTCGGTTTCCCGGAAAGCCTTTGGTCGATATTCAAGGGAAATCAATGATTCAACGAGTTTATGAGCAAGCTTGTAAAAGTAAGCTAGTCAATCGCGTAATTATTGCCACAGATGATCATCGGATATTTAAACATGCGCTTGAATTTGGAGCAGAAGTACAAATGACCCAATTGCATCATTTGAGTGGAACGGATCGAGTAGCAGAGGTCGCCAATACTATCGACGAGGCGGATGTGATTCTCAATATCCAAGGAGATGAACCTTTTATCGATCCTCAACAGATTGATCAACTGGCTTTGTTTTTAAAAAATAAGACTTCTTTTCCAATAGCTACTTTGGCGAAAAAGATGAAATATTCTCCGGCTATTTTTGATCCTAATGTCGTGAAAGTTGT
Organism: uncultured Saprospiraceae bacterium; assembly: GCA_964441245.1. Classification (GTDB taxonomy): domain Bacteria; phylum Bacteroidota; class Bacteroidia; order Chitinophagales; family Saprospiraceae; genus JALZUU01. The sequence continues at coordinate 3,628 of CAYTVR010000141.1, forward strand.
TTTTGATATCAATCAGAAAGCGCTCTATTTTAGCAGAGCAAGCATACCACATCATCGAGGACAAGATGCTGAAAATTGGCTTAAGGAAAATACGATTTATAAGCACATAGGTCTATATGGCTTTCGCCCAAATGTGTTGTTAGAATTATCAAAATTAAAGCCTAGTTCTCTAGAATTAGCTGAATCTTTAGAACAATTAAGGTGGCTTGAAAATGGCTATTCTATTGGCGTTGAAATCACTTCTTTTGAATCTATCTCTATTGATCATCCAGCAGATTTAGACCTTTTATCCAGCGACTAAAGTTTATAAAATGAAGTTTTGTAGTAATTGTGCACATCCTGTTATTTTTAAAGAAATTCCAGATGATACTCGTCCAAGGTATTTTTGTGAATCTTGTCAAACAATTCATTATCAAAATCCCAAGATTGTCGCAGGCTGTTTACCGATTTGGAAAGACCAAGTGATGCTTTGTAAACGATCAATTGAACCTCGTATTGGTTTTTGGAATGTACCTGGTGGCTATATGGAAAATGGGGAAACAGTAGAAGAAGGAGCTATTCGTGAAGTTTGGGAAGAGGCACAGATTAAAGTCAAGGTAACTGGCCTACATATGGTTTTTAGTATTCCTAGAATCAGTCAAGTATATATGCATTTTTTGGCAGAAATGCCAGATCTAAACTTCTCTCCAGGTCCGGAAAGCTTGGAAGTCCGACTTTTTAAGGAAGAAGAAATTCCTTGGGAGGATATCGCTTTTACTTCTTCTACCTTTACCCTAAAACGCTTCTTTGAAGATCGAAAAAAAGGCATTCGACAACTACATTTGGGGGAGTATTAAATCTGGTGTTATAGTACTCTAGTATTTAGGTGTTAAGATTCCGTTTCCTGTAGTTTTTGAATTTTCCTAACACCTTAACCCCAACATCACCCCTTATTTTTCTTTTTTTTCCAATTAAAATTGATCATTCTTAAGATTAAAATGCCGAGTCCATCAGTACCATGTTCTGAGTTAGAAAGGACGATTACGCCAGTATTATTTTCTTTAACAAAACCTAAAAAAGCACGACAACCATCGGTTGCACCTGCGTGTAAAATGACATCATAGTAACGACGCATTTTCATGATATGCCAACCATTGCCTGCATAGGTTCCATGTCTCATTTTTGTATCAACAAAAGCTTGATGATTGTATTCAAAACTATTGGCCAACATAGGATCAATTTGTTCTGATGCATTTGGTAAATTAGCTCTTGTGAAATTTAGCAAATCATTGGCTGTAGACTTGAGCCCTTCGCTTCCTAAAAAAGATTGAAATCTCCATAAACGGGTTTCTTTTCCACTGATAGAATATCCTTGAACCATTCTCTTTTTTTGTTCAGCAGTGAGCGAACCCAACTGAGTATCTGTCATACCTAAAGGATCAAAAAGTTTTTCTTGGAAGACTTGATTCAAGGATTTTCCTGTTGCATTGCTAATGACAAGATCCAAGAGTGCATAATTCACATGAGAATATAAATAAGCTGTTTCATCAGCTGATTCGATGTAATAGTTTTTATAAAAATCAATTAAATCCTTGTTGGTATAATAAGCATATGGATTATTCAATTCCTTTTCTTTTACCCCAAATTCCATGGGCATTCTGGGCAAACCGGAAGTATGTTGTACGAGATCTCGAATGGTCAACTGATTTGCAAATGGACTGCGATCAGCTGGCGCTAAATAAGAATTGAGTGTAGAATCATAATGTAAAACGCCTTCATCGACCAATATATTGACAAGTGATGCGGTAAAAACTTTTGTCAATCCACCAATTTCAAAAATAGATTCACCACTTGGCAAATGAGTAGAATCTTTGGTGGTAGAGCCGTAAGCATAAACATAGGTAGAGTCTCCAAATTGTACGGCGATGACATAACCGGGGATTTTTTCATGGTCAATATCGGTATCATAATAAATGATTTTAGCAATTTGCTTTTCTAAATGTTCTCGAAATTGCCCTTGAGCCGTAAAGCTTTGGATAAAAAATAATATGAAAAAGAATAGATATTTCATAAACATAAAACTAGCTAGAAATCGTGAATATCACAATAACGATCGAAAAAGAACTTATGGTATAGGGGAGTTTTTTAAAACAAATTAAAAAAAAAGGAAAGGCCAACTAATTCGTTTTTAGATTTTTTCCTTTGATGGCACTGGCAATATTGACATCCATTGCACGGTGAGCTAGAGGAGTCGTGTATTGATTCAAATCATCCATTGCTTTGTTGATGAGGTCTTTATCTTCTCCATTTCTGACCGTTTTAAGAGAGGTGGTTAAGGCAATGGTTTGCTCTTTTTCTTCGACGCTTAGAATGGCATCATTTTGTTGTAAGAATTTTTCACTTGCTAAGATGATATTATCAGCTTCATTGCGGGCTTCGAGCAAAGAACGAATTTTTAAATCCGCTTCTGCATTTTGGATAGAATCTAAAAGCATCTTGGCCATCTCTTCTTCACTCAATCCATATTGAGGTTGAATATCAATTTCTTGAGATACACCTGATCGCAATTCTTTAGCCGCTACTTTTAGGATACCATCTGCATTAAGAATAAACTGGATATCAATTTTGGGCAAACCAGCAGGCATTGGCGGAATACCTTTTAGAATGAATTCACCTAATTTGCGATTATCGCTCACTAAATCTCGTTCCCCTTGGAAAACAGAAATTTTTAGATTTTTTTGACCATCAACAGAAGTTGTATATTGTCTTCCAGCTTTATTCGGAATTTTTGAATTTCGAGGGATAATCACATCCATCAAGCCGCCAACAGTTTCTATACCAAGAGAAAGCGGAGTGATATCTAACAATAAGATTCCTTTTTGATTACCGGCTAAAACATCCGCTTGAATAGCCGCACCTAAAGCGACTACTTCATCTGGATTGAGTTCATCAAAAACTGGCTTTCCGAAAAAATCGGATACACTAGTTTTGATCGCTGGAATTCTAGTAGAACCACCAACCATTACTACGTGATCAATGTCAGCTTGTTTTAAATTGGCATCTGCCAAAGCACTTTGGCATCGATCTAAGGTTTTTTGAATCAAAGGTTGGATCATCCCATCAAAAATTTCCCGAGCAATTTGACAGTTCATGCCGTGTAACATTTCTTTATAAAGGACTTCTTTCGAAAGGGTCTTCTTGGCTTTTTCTGCAGCAAGTCTTAATTGTTGCATAAGCGTTTTATTGGCAACAATATCTTCTCGATTTTGTCCATTGATTTTGATCCAATAATCGATGAGCAAACGATCAATATCATCTCCACCCAAAAAGGTATCCCCATTGGTCGAAAGGACTTCAAAAATACCATCATGAATTTTTAGAATAGAAATATCGAAAGTTCCACCACCTAAATCATAGACTGCAATGGTTTTATCTTCTTCAGGAGAAAGGCCGATTCCATAAGCAAGGCTGGCAGCAGTAGGCTCGTTGACAATTCTCAATACATCCAAACCTGCTAATTTTCCAGCATCTCGTGTAGCTTGACGTTGCGCATCATTGAAATAGGCCGGAACGGTAATGACCGCTTTACTCACTTTTGCTTCTAAGTTATCTTCAATTCTCTTTTTTAATGTTTTCAAAATCTCAGCAGATAATTCTATTGGCGTATGAAACTTATCTTTTACCCTTATTTTGACCAGACTTTCTGTGTCATCTTCTATAATCCGATAACCCAAATATTCCTTCATCTCACCAATGTCACCATAGGATTTGCCCATTAATCTTTTAATGGAATAGATGGTATTTTCTGGATCAGTAATTAATTTTTCTCTAGCGATATCACCAACGATGATTTGCTCTTCAGCAAAATTAATAATAGAGGGAACTAAGGTGTTTTTTCCTGAAAGGTCTTTAACAGCGATGGCATGACCATCTTTAATGTAGGCAACTAGACTATTGGTGGTACCAAGATCAATCCCAACAATGAGTCCACTATCTTTCTCTACTTTTCCTTCCTTAAGGTTTATTGCGATTTTTGCCATCTTGGGTTTTAACTTGATCGTAAGCGTTTTGACTACTATGTCACAAAACGAGAATACATCATATAATGTTACTAATATAACAAAGAAATCTATTCCATGTTCTTAAAAACGGCAAAATTTTAGCGCAAGCCTCGTTTAAATGGAAGATATCCTTTCAGCGGCGCGAAAATAATAACTTATATTGGTTTCACCTGATTTTTATTGAAAGTTGTCTTCAAAATTTACTTAATTTGTCTAGTATAACTCATTAAAAGGTTTCAGAACTCATTAAAAGCAATTTCAACGTATTAACAAATACCCCAATGAAATTTTTATTACACAAGAAAGAAGTCCGATTATTCCTTATACTAGGTGGTTTACTTATTACAAATGCACTGATTGCTGAATTTATCGGTGTCAAAATTTTTGCTTTAGAGGAAACACTTGGTATCGAACCTTTCAATTGGAATTTATTTGGTCACCAAGGCTCTTTAATGCTTTCAGCTGGTGTACTTTTATGGCCTGTCGTATTCATCATGACCGATATTATCAATGAATATTATGGTAAGCGAGGGGTTAAATTATTATCTTATCTGGCGGCTGGATTGATTTTTTATGCCTTTATAATGGTCATCAGTGCTATTTATTTGAGTCCGGCTGATTGGTGGGTGGAGAGTTATCAAGAAAAAGGGGTACCTGATATGCAGGCTGCTTTTACCCAGGTATTTGGTCAAGGCAATTGGATTATCGTTGGTTCCTTGATTGCCTTTCTTTTGGGGCAGGTCATTGATGCGGTTATTTTCGAACGACTCAGAAAATGGACTGGAGAAAAGAAAGTATGGTTAAGAGCGACAGGATCGACTTTGGTTTCTCAACTCATTGATAGTTTTGTTGTGTTATATATTGCTTTTGTTTTAGGCCCAGCGCAGTGGGAAATGAGTTTGTTTTTAGCCGTAGGCTTGGTCAATTATTCTTATAAATTTTTGGTTGCAGTGGTCTTGACGCCGGTGGTTTACTTAGGGCATGAAATCATTGATCGATATCTTGGAAAAGATTTAGCAGCGAAAATGAAACGCCGAGCAGTTTTGAAATAAAGGAGTCTTTATTTTGAATAGCGTAAGCGGCTGTTTAGGAATTAACCTAGTTACTTTGTTGACTCTGGTTTTGTGCTATTTTTTGCGATTAAATTTACATAGTTGATTATAAATATCACTTCCAGTATTGTTCCAAAGTTTTGATAATTCGTAAATTTGTTGAGGGCTAAGATTCACTTTGATCGATTGAAATTCCTCACTCATTTGGAATGTTTTAATTGATTCTTCTACTGTTTTTATTGGATCTATTTTTATGGTACAGTTCTCTATTTTTAAAAAAAATGTTGCAAATTTTTTAATACTAGCCTTTAAAGCCTTGATCCCAATTCTTTCTTCTGGAAGCCAAATTTCTATTGCCTTAGGCTTTATGCCCGCTCTATTCCTAGGTGCGTCATATTCGACCTCATACCTTTCGGGATCTCCTAGTTGATCATAATAAAACCAAAAGGAATAATCATTGTTTTTTAAGTGATTTTCAGTAGCCATTACATAATCAAGTTGCTCCGCATCATTTTTCGTGAACTTTAATCCTGCTCTTAAATAACTTTTTGCATACAAGTGAATTCTATCAATCCATATTCCTTTCTGGTCATAAATATCTACATCTTCCCATCCATTATGATCGACTAATCCATATATTCCCCACCATATTCTTTCCGATGAAGTTTTTACGCTGAATTCCATTATTTTTATTTAAAGTATATCAAAAATCAAGTGTAAATGAATGCTGTTTTCAGTGAAGTCAAGCAACTAGTTAAAATCTCTTACATCTTTCGCAATTCTTCATAAACCATTTCTACGGGTAGTCCCATGATGGTAGAGTAGGTGCCTTCAATCTTTTCTATTTTACATAAACCAATCCACTCTTGGATCGCATAAGCACCAGCTTTATCGTAAGGTTCAAAGGTTCGAATATAAAAATCGATTTCTTCATCGCTTAAGTTTTTAAACAATACTTTTGCAATGCCTTGAAAAACTTTTTCTTGATCTGTGGATAGTAGACACACACCAGTGATGACCAAATGAGATTGGCCAGAGAGTTGTTTTAAAATACGAAAGGCATCATCGTAGTCTTTCGGTTTACCGAAAATGGTATTTCCTAACACAACAATTGTATCAGCGGTTAAAATAATTTCTCCATCTTTTAAATCATTTTTAAAAGCTGCAGCTTTCTTTTTAGCTAAAAAAGAAGCCACGTCAATGGCCAACATATCCGAAGGATAATTTTCTTCTACCTCCTTAGTTTTGATCTCAAAATCAAATCCTGCTTCTGACAACAATTGACTTCTTCTTGGTGATTTAGAAGCTAAAATTAAACGCTTATTTTTTAATAATTCCATTCTGATAAAATTTTATAATCCACAACTATTAGTCTGTAAAGAAAGTTCATTCTTTCTCGGATTCAAAATATGCAATTTCCAATAACCAACATCTACGAACCAATAACTAAATTATAAGGCGTAAACAATCAAGTACAAAATTCCGCCCAACATAATAAATTTAGCTAAGCGGCTTAAGTTTTTAAACTCAGATTTTACTTGTGCTTTTCCTAGTAATAGTAAAGCCACTTTTGTCGGAATGATAATTCCTATGATTAAAAATCCAACCTCGATTAATGCATTTTCGGCAAACCGATTATAAGCCCAAGCAAAAACAGCTGCAAGTAATAAAATACCAAATAGCCCTGCCCAGTTTTTGGCAGTTTTGATTCCGTAAACTAGTGGTAAGGTACGGCAACCTGATGCTTGATCTCCAAGTACATCTTCCATGTCTTTGACGATTTCTCGAAACATTGTTGAAGCGAAAGCAAAGAAAAGATAAAACCAACAAACACTCAAGGTTTGAGTGGCCGAATCAGGCGCAATACTGAGCATGCTGTAAAGGGTTTCCCTTTCGGCAAAAAATACAACTCCCGCTACAAAAGCACTAAAAATACCGACCACAACATTCCCGATTAAAACCTCTTGTTTCCAACTTTTTGAATATTGATATAAAAAAAAAACAGCCATTGGAAATATAAAAAATAGGACTAAATTCTCGACATGATTCGCTAAATAAATCGCGATCATTGCTCCGATAAAAATACTAGCGTAATACAGTCTCCAGACATTGGCTAAGGAGATCAAACGATGTACGATGACTTTGTCTGGTTTGTTAATCAAGTCCGTTGGATAATCGATAATATCATTGATGATATAACCACCTGCTGCAATTAGGACGGTCGTAAAAGATAGCAATGCGAAATGAAAAGGATCGAGTAGGGGAGCAAAATCAACTTGGTTAAAAGCAGCTTTTAAAATGAATTGATATAGTAAACATTGAGTGAGGACAACGATCAATAAATTGGGCCACCGAATTAATCGAAGCAAATTCAAAATGAATCAGGTTGGAGTGGCGTGTCTTCAGAAATTAAATCTTTTTGTGTATTCCATCGACCGTGTAAGCGCAATACTTTTTCAATAACATCGCGAACGCAACCTTGGCCACCTTTGATTGGAGAAATATATTGAGCGACTTCTGTAATTTCAACAGCTGCATCATTGGGACAGGCAGGTAAACCAACCATTCGCATCACTTCATAATCGGGTAAATCATCGCCCATGTATAGCACACCTCCAGCATCAATTTTCCGTTCTTGAAGGAATTGTAAGTAAGTTGTTTTTTTATCAGAAATGCCTAAGAAAATATCTTTTACACCCAAGCCTTCTAAACGTTTTTGAACTCCTTGTGAATTTCCTCCGGTAATGATGGCCACTAAATATCCTTCCTGAACGGCTCTTTTAATGGCATAACCATCGCGAATGTTCATGGTACGCAATAACTCTCCGCTATTGAGTACGAGAATTTCATTATTGGTCAATACACCATCGACATCAAAAATGAAAGTATCTATTCCACGAAATTTTTCCAGAAAATTCATACGAAAGGAATTCGTTCTATTTTTTAAAACAAAATCATAGTAATATTGAGCCTTTATTGGCTATTGAATATTCCATAATGTATATTGGATATTTCTTTCTTCGCTTTTCTACTGGTTATCTCGCCATTCATAAACCCATTTGGCCTGGATTTGTTCCAAGTGACCTTCGGTACATTTTTCTCTTTCCTCTGCAAAAGTATCAATCTCCAAAACCCATTCGATGAGTTCCGTAAAACGGATTCGGTAGATTTTACTTTCTGTAAAGTCATCACCAAAACGATCATAAAGTTTAATCGCAATGTCTTCGTGGTCTTTCCACTTAATTGGTAAATCTTCTAAATCTTCAAAACCCATGGTTATTTTTTTTTGTTCTCCAACAAATCCTGTATGTACGCATGTATGTCTATAGACATTCAAAAATGAAATTCAACACTTCTTTTGGTCGCTTTCTCATCTCATTTTATGATTGTCCATATGATTTGTCAAAGAAGTTTTTTTTAAGATGAACTAGCATTCAAGAATTTGATAAAATAATCTTGAATTTCTTTTTCTTTTAGTATTGTATTTTTTAGTGCTCGTGTCCAATGATTTTTGATTGATCCGGAATTTGTACTTCGATAACAGCCTCCTCATCAACAATAACACATTGACAGCCTAGGCGAGATTCAATCCGAGGATTGATGGCTCGATCAATAAAATCTTCTTCTTTATCAGAAATTTCTTCTAATGCATCTTCGCCAGAATTCACGTAAATATGACAAGTGCTACAGGCACAAACGCCTCCACAGTTATGATTCAAATGAACGTCATTGTCTTCCGCAATTTCTAAAAGGGAATATCCTTCCTCAGCATTTTCCACTGTAACTGGTTGGATTTTTTTATCCTCAAAAGTAAATTTAATCGTTGCCATTATTATGCTTTATTCTATTTTTAAGCCGCAAAATCAATCTCCTCTGGTCAATTGATGCAAATGTAATTTTAATCAACAAGCTAAACAAGGACTTTGACCAAAATGTTTATTTAGGAACATGAAAATACTTTGTTGGTTTGAGAAGAAAGGTAAATATGGTTTAATTTGGAACTTTTATAGGTGTATTGTCAGGTTTTTCTAAAAAATATCGATAGCTATCACCTGTTGGAGAACTTAATTTTGAGCTGATCATCATTGGAAGACTTTAAATCGGCGAAACAAATTCAACTATAAATTGTCTCTAATGGGAATACATTGGAAATAACTTGATCATCTTAACATGAAAAACACTTTGACCATCCTAGGCTGCCTGATCTTCTTTCTAATGGGACAAAGTTGTTCCTATAAAAAGGCGCAATTTGTAGGTACGCCATTTGAGAAAAATGATTTGGTAAGTGATGAAATTTTTTCTAAAAAAAATATGATTGATTTAACGAAACACCTTCAAGACCATTACGAAACTACGGGCTTAATTATTTTAAAGGATGGGAAGATGATTTATGAATATGGCGATGTAAAGGAAGTGAGTTATATCGCTTCCTGTAGGAAAAGTGTCTTGAGTATTTTATTTGGAAAATATGTAGAAAATGGTGGTATAGATCTTCAACAAGAAATAGGTAGCCTTGGAATCGAAGAAAGGGATGGCTTGCTGCCGATAGAAAAAACAGCAAAGGTGGATCATATCATTACGGCAAGATCTGGTGTTTTTTATACGCCTGCTAATGATGGATACGACAAAAAAATGTTTTGGAACGAGGAAGTGTAAAATCTGGAGAATATTTTTTGTATAACAATTGGGATTTTAATGTTGCTGGACATATTCTAGAAAAACATTCTGGTAAAACGGTCTATCAAGAACTAGAAGAACAATTGGCGAAACCTTTGGGGTTTCAAGATTGGCATATTCAAAATCAAAAGAAAAAATATGCTAAAAGGAAATCTCAATATCCGGCTTATCACATGTATTTATCCACTAGAGATATGGCTAAGATTGGACAACTCATGTTGAATGAAGGCACTTGGAAAGGTCAACAAATTATTTCAAAAGATTGGATTAAAAAAATCACTACGACGGTAACGCCAGTAGAAGTGGTGAATCAAAGATATGGGCGGACACATTCGAGCGCGTATCAATTTTCATATGGTTATATGTGGTGGTTGTTGGATGCTATAAAAAAAGATCCGGTATTTGAAGGTGCTTATAGTGCGAGTGGATTTGGAGGTCAGTTTATTACGGTTATTCCTTCACAGCATTTAGTTGTGGCTCATAAAACCAAATTGAAAACCTTTGTACGATGGGGCCTAAAAGAGGGGGGCGTTTCGAATTATGAATATTGGGATTTGCTATATAAAATAGTCACAGGCAAAAAGGAACTTGCTGCTTTTTTAAGTGAAGGAAAAACGGTTGAAACACTGATTAATTTTATCGAAAAAAATGAGATAGCTTCTTCCTCTTTTGATATTTCAGAAAGTAGCATCAACAGATTGGGATATCAATTGATGAATAAAGGCGAAAACGAATCGGCCTTGAAAATATTTAAATTCAACACAGAACGCTTTCCTTCTAGCGCAAATACTTTTGATAGTTATGGAGAATGTTTATTGAAAATGGATAGAAGAGTAGATGCCATTAAAGCTTATGAAAAAGCATTTCAACTCAATCCTAAGAATAAAAAGGCAGAACAAATAATTAAAGAGAATCGAAATTAATGGAAGACTGTTTTACTTTTTCAAACCCGCAAAAATGAGTAATTTAAATTCTTCATTGGTTATGTTGACATCATTACTGAAACCTGTTCGAAGATCAGTCAAAGTACTATCTCCATCATAAATTCTAATCACTTTAAGGTCACGTAATTTTTTGCTAGCCTGATTTGTCGAATGAATCGTCATTCGAATAGGAAGTGGATTTTGATGTGATTTATAAAATAAGTGAATGCCATTTTCACCTGCCAAAATAAGACTTAGTGCATGCCCTTCCGCTTCGATCCAATTTTCTTTTTCATTGACTTGATGATGGATATTCATATGCTCCAAAAAAGTGGTGTACTGTTTTATTAGAAAAGCAACTTCGCTTTTACCCATTCCATTGATACACGATTCAAAATCAATTTTAATCTGATCTACCTTGTTTTTTAGAAATCCTTTAGAGGACAACTTTAGGAAAGAAACATTGATATAACTGTCAATGAATTCGGTTTCCAAACTATTGAACTGACTCGAAGCATACTCATAGGATTCACTAATTTCTTTAAGTGCTTCTTGCTGAAAAAGTCGATCTCGTACATTTTCCTTTACTACTTTGAAACTAGAACGTGGGTCAAAACTTCCTCCTTTTAAACGCAACGGAATTGCTGGACCATCCTTGAAATATTTGTCTCGAAAACCTAAACTTAAGTGAGTGATCTTTTCTTTAACGGCAGCTATTTTATCTTTAAAATCATAATATTGCCAATTCAATTGATCGCCTTTTTCATTACCAATCACGATGACCTCATCCATGCCATCTGAATTAGAATCTTCCATCCGTTGAACCTGTCTTTCTATATGCTCTACCTCTCGAATCAGTTTATTGTAAAACCCCTTTCCTCTAGATTCATCAGGTAAAGTAGGAAACCAATCTTCGCCAATGGGATCTATAAATTTGATAGGCGTAATATGAGGAACCAAACGATCTTCGGCTAATTCTATTTCTAAAATGATCGGTTGATCTCCCGGAGAAGCAATCAATTGTTCGGCAGACAAAGTGGTCAAGTCACGTTCGATTTGTCTTTTTAAAGCTCGTCCGCCCATTCTTGCATCAAAGCCACGATTGGCTACCCATTCCAACGCAGGTTGAGAAATATTCAAAATAGTTGTTCTTCTAACAAAGCCATCACGTGAGAGTAGTTCCTTGATTTGTAAGCGAGCAATGTTTAGAATATGCTCTTTTTTTAATGGATTAAAAATGACAATTCGATCGATCCGATTGATGAATTCTGGTCGGAATCTATTTTCCACTGCCTTACGGTAAATGGCAGATTCATCGCGACTAGCGGTATCAAATCCAAGTTGTAAAGAGACTTCTTTGGCACCAATATTAGAAGTCATGATGATAATCGTATTTGAAAAATCAACCGTTCGGCCAAGGCTATCCGTCAAGCGGCCGTCATCTAAAACTTGTAGTAAAAGGTCATGTACTTTGGGATGTGCTTTTTCGATTTCATCGAATAAAATAATCCCGAAAGGCCGGTAGCGAACCTTTCCAGTCAACTGACCTTCTGGATTGTAGTAATCACCGATAAGGCGATGCGTAGCCATACTGTCGATGTATTCATTCATATCGAAACGCATCAAATGGTCTTCATTACCCATCAAGTATTGACTCAACACTTTTGCTGCCTGAGTTTTTCCGACACCAGTCGGACCAATGAACATAAAAGAACCCAATGGTTTTCCTGGAGTGGTCAATTTAGCTTTGATCGTATGAATGACATCAGCCAAAGTATCGACCGCTGCTTCTTGCCCAACTAATGAACTGGAAATTTTTTTACGCACTTCTCCTTCATTGAAAGTATAAGAAGCATCAAATATTTTTTCGTGTAAACCACTAAAGGCTCTAAACTCATTTCGAACCTCTGGAACGTCAATCATGTTTCGACGATACTTGACCGCCAATTGATTCATCAATTTCATGATGCTACCGGGAAGTGCTTTTCTTTTTAAATAATTTCGCTGAATGGTAAACAGATGGTTGATGGATTGAATGGTGAATTCACATTCATGTGTCGTTTCTAAAAACTTACGTTGTTGCAAAACCATTTTTGCAGCTGTCTCGTAATTGGGCTCTTGAATTCGAATGACCTGAAATAAATCAGTAAAACGACGATCTTTCTCTTGAATCACTTTCCACTCTTCAGGGGTAGCAATGATGATCAATTGTAGTTGACGTTTTTCCAGGTAAGGTTTGATCACATCGCTAAGGGTCATTGAATTTTGAGATGATTTTCCAATGCGCAACATGGCCACTGGATTATCAATTAAAATTTTATCTGCAATGCCTTCTTTTTTTGTAGTCTCTTTGATGCGATCTCTGACATGTTTGATGATGGCTTCAAATCTTTTTTGCCACCAACCTACGATACTCATACCGGCGATGATGCGAGTAGGATCGATATGCCATATTTTCTGTAAAGAAAGTTGGGTGCTTCCTCCTTTTTGTGCCGATAAATATTGATGAACGATCTCATGGATAATGGTATGTTTTCCTACACCATCTCGACCAATAAGTACCAATGGACTGTTTTCTTTTTTGTAAATATTATGATATAAGCGGTCGACCAATTCTTCTCGATAATAGGCTCGTTTCAGCTCAGCTGGGTACAAACTATTCATGTCATATCCAACTCTTTCAATTTCAATGGCTCCATTAAAATCAGAATTATTTGACATTTTTGAGAAGAACCAAGAAAGATTTTGTTGCTCGTGTTTGAATCCGCCTAAGGCAATATCTCGATTCATACTTAAGCTAGTCAAGAAGGCTCCTTTCGGAGAAAAATAATTTTCGGGAATTAAATTAATGCCAGATTTTTTATAAGATCGTAAAAGGTTTTTAATGACTTCTTGACTGCGTTCACTTAAGTTTACTTTTTGTGTAGCATCAGCGGATACTAGAAAAAGATGATTATTGAAACTTGGAATGCAGCCAAATACTTTTCCTTGTAATTCGAAAAAAGCAATTCCCACAGGTCCCTCGAAGTATTGTTTTCCAACAGTCATTTTGATGGAAATGACTTTATAGCTTACTTCAGGATGAAAAAGATACCACAGCAATTGATCAAGATTCTCTCTGCTTAGCACAAATCCTTGAAACTGAGTTTTGATTTCTCTTTGTAGCTGGCTGAGCGCGGCATCAAATCGTCGATGAATGGCAAAGGGGAATTCCATGAACAAAGGCCGCAACCTATATTGCGGTCCATTCTCAGAAGGAATCGTTTGTACTAAAACAGGTATGTTTAATTTAACAAATGCCATAAGTAGTTCGCGAGAGAAATAGGTTTACATTAAGCTTATTCGAGTTAATCAACTTATTTTTAAGGAGGCGAAAGATAGGGAATTGTTTTTAGCAACAAAAACGAAATTTGAAGCGATCAGATAAAATGTGGAAGCTCCAATTAGATTTAAGTTTGAATTTAGCTTTTTAAGGACCAAATCCTTCTAAGATTTTTACTGAAAAGTAAGTCGAAAAAAGTACCTAGGCCTTAAGAGATTGAAATGCTGCTGCTTTCCTGACAAAAATGCATGAAAAATCGAAAGAAAATAAGAGTTATTTATTGTAAAATTGGCTGAAAAATGATAAGTTTATTAATCAAGGAACATGAAAACAATAACTTATAACAGTTTGAACATTCTCTTTTCATTACTC
>CAYTVR010000142.1:0-18002 GCA_964441245.1 uncultured Saprospiraceae bacterium
TGTTTAAGGTATTGAATAATAAATGTGGATTAAGTTTTGATTTTAAGGTTTTTAATTCACTTAGAAGATTCTTGTTTTCCAAATCCCTTTTTACCTCTTGATTATTAAACCAATCCATTCCAAATTTATAAAAAGTACCAAGTCCACCAGAAAATAATATGCCTACTATACTGCCTATGTAGAGGTGAACTATATTGACATTTGCAGTAAAAGATCCAGGAGGAAATAGTTGTTGTTGAATATTAGTGAAATAAAATATTCCCCACATTAGTAGCAGTTCAAGAGGGAATATTATAAAAGCTGTTAAAATGACATAGGCAGCAAACTTCTTATATTTTCTTTTTCCAAGATAATCGGGTACAAGTTTATAATAAAACACATAAAATCTTAATAATAACCAGATAGAAAACATTGATGAGATTGCAATTAGCTCAGTGGTGTCGTTAAGCTCAATGCTGTAATAAACGATCATTAAACTTAAAAAAAACACAAAGCACCATGCTAGAAAATGAAAAAGAAGAAGAACAGCCGTTTTGTTCATATTAGTATTACTTTATTGATTAAATATGAATCAAAAATCTCACAATATATGGTCTCATACAAAAGCAATCCTTGCCTAGGGTGTTTTTATCTATTGATTCTATTTTTTAATCGGTAGATCAGATTGGCTTGCGGATAGCTTAGTTTTAGCGATGTAATCTAAAATATTTTATTTAAACTGGATAGAAAGTGCTTTTTCCAATGTTGAATCTTCATCAAAAATAACTCGGCCATTTTTATTATTAATGACTTTAATGTTGGTCATTCCATTTTTTCTACGAATTTCTAAATCAAAATCTTGACCAAAAGCTTTTACCTTTCTAAGAGCCATATGATCCCATCCAGTTGGTAATTTTGGTAAACAAGAAAAGCTACTGAATCCTGTTGCTTTTATGCCAAAGAGCCCTTCCGTGAAAACTCGACAGTAAAGACCGCTTTCCGCGGAAAGGTGTGCCATGTCTCCTTCAGGATAAGCTTCGACGACGTAAGGAACTCTATTCCCGAGCAATCGTTCTTGTGAAAATTGTTCTAATTTTTCTAGGGAAAGATCAGTCGCTCCAGCTAAAAAAGTTCCACGTAAAGCGTAGAGTGTACCTCGATCCCAGAAAATTTTAGCGATGTCTTCATTATCACTATTTTTTTCAACATGTACGCCATTATCTGACCAAAGTCGATCAAATAAAGCATGAGTGGTCGCTTCTTTTCTATCGTGAATACCGACGACCAGAGGTAGGCAAATCCAATGTCGTAAATATTGATGTTCTTTATAGTATTTGTAAGTGACCAAGCCTTCAATGTTAGCACCAAAATATTTTTCGATAGACTCCTTTAGTTGCTTTGCTTTCTTTTGATATAGAGCACTAGTGGCTTTGGGCATACCGAGTGCATGAGTCAAATCTACTGCCAAATCAAGCGCACCGTAATATAAAGCTGAAGTGGATAGATTGGCTGTTCCTGTTGGAATTCTATCTTCCATTTCATCGGATTCAGATTTGACGACTCCTTCCTCATTGAGCTGTCTATGATTGTATTCAAGGCACCAACTAATCAAAGGCCAAAGTTGATTAGCTACTTTTCGATTACCTAAAGCTAATACGTATTGACTTGCTCCATAAGCGATCATTGCCGCATCACCTCGATCCAACAAAAAAGGAGGAACAGTTCCTTCAATTTCAAACGCGTATCTAATTTTTTCAAACTGCGGATTGATCTCTTTTGCGAAAGCCAAGAATGCATTCATAGCGGATTCATTGCCTTGGTCGTATCCTAAAAATGGGAAAAAAGGATTGACATATTCTGCTTGATCATTGGCCCAAATTCCCACATAGTAGCGACCACCACCAGGAGAATGAATCAAACCCATTTTTGATTCAAAGATACTTTCTGATGCTCTGATTTTTGAAAATTCGAAAAGGGTATTTAAAGTTGGATTTGGAGTTTCTAAAATTAATGAGCTAGACATTTTATTTAAAAAGGTTACTCTTTCTGCTAAGGCCATTTCAGCACTTTGAGTCGGAATTTCTTCGCCTTCACGTGTCGCCATTATTTTGATAGAAAAAGAGATAGACTCACTGGCTGCTAGTTCAAAAGTAGTCGGTGCATTAGATTGTACAATGGTGGTAAAAATACCAGAAGCCCCCATTTCCTGATTTTTAGAAAAGGTATTGATGGACTTAATGGTCAAAAGACTATCTGTTGTGTTGGTAAGAGTCCATTGTTCTATAAAAGATCGTTGGGAAGGAGATGGGAACAATTTTCTGTTTAGTGTAAGCCCCAAATTAGATACTTGATGCTCGAAATGAAGTAAACCTTTTATTTGTAAGTTTTTTAGTGGTCCTGGAACAAAACGCTTGTCGCCGATATATAATTTAGGCAAGATATCATCTTGATGTGTCTGCTTTAAATAGGCTCGGTAAATAAACCAATCAGGTTCAGTGCTTTTGATAAAAGGATGTAGTTGAGGAAAAAGAACTTGTCGTTCCAAATGGAGGATACCACTCGTGTCAACTTCATAACTGACGATGCCAGCTACTCGTTTGCCAGCCATTTCTATATTGTCTTTGTGGGGCAGATTTTGAAAGGATGCTACCTCCCATTGTATAGCTGTATTGGATTGGACTTGCCATCTATTAGGTGGTTGCTGTTGCGCAAATGAACATTGGATAAGTAAGAGTTGTGATAATAAAATGAAGAGGTATTGAAGTATTGTGTTTTTCATGTTCATTGAGTGACTGATCCCAATAATTTGAGGAATTAAAAATGATTTACTCCTTTGCCAAATCCAATAGTTTGTTAATCGTTTTCCAGTTTCTAGTCGTTGCGGAAACTCTTAATTTTCTTTCAAAGAAACCATTATTCAATTTTGTTTTACCATATTTCTCACAATGGATAAAAACATCTTGACCAATGATTTGGAATTCATCGGGTGCGTAATCTATAGCTGTTATTTTTTCCACATTTGAAGTTTCTGGTATTTCGGCGAGAAAAGTAACATGCAATTTTTCTTTAGCTAGATCCTTTCTTTTTAGAAATGGATTAGAGGTCAAGGTACTTTTTATTTGATCCATCGTTTTGACTTGTACCGATACTTCGAAGTCATATTGCTTGATAATGGCTGTGGCAATTTTTTGCGCGAACTTTTTTTCTTCAACTTTTTTCTTTAAATCAAAAATAACATTCCCACTTTGGATATAAGTGATCACATTAGTGGATCCTAGTTTTTCATAAATGCTTTTTAAATCAGCCATCAAAATTTTTCTTCTTCCGCCCACATTGATTCCTCGTAGTATAGATATGTATTTCATTTGTTTGTGTTTTTAGTGTTCATGTATTGAAATGTTAGTGTCTTCACGTTTACTATGGTAGAAGTAAATTAGAATACCTTAACACTAAAACAATTATTGACTCAATAAACCATCTTTTTGATAAAGGGTAATGGCTTTGGCGATGAGGTCTTTGAATTCAGATTCTAATTCAGAACTGAGTGATTTGATGTGAAAACAACTTTTACCTTTTAGACATTTTTTCATTTCATCCGAAAAAGAATCCACTAGATGATCACGATGAGTATAGGCAGGGAAAAAATAAAAACGAATATCTTTTGCTTTCATAAGAATCGTAGCAAAATAAAAGCCATCCACTTTTTTTTTGCCTTGTATGGCTTCAATGGTTCCAGTCACCTCAAATTTAGCATCTGTATCTGCGGTGATTTTGAGATGAGTTTGGTGATTCTTTAAAAGATCAATTAGGGTTTGTCTTATTTCAGGTAGTGACTTACTCATAGTTGATAATGATTTTTTTTTGACAAAGATTGATTAGCGTTAAGATAGTTTTGGATTATTTTAAGTCATCATGCAATTTAATAATTATTGTTGGAAAATTTTATTCTGTAAAAAGCAAATGACCAATTTAATTACCTTATATTTGTAGGCATTCTATTGGGACTCAGATTTATCATTTTTTAGGAGGACCAAACACGTTGAGAAATATTTTTTTTCTATCAACCCAAAGTTCTTATCAACTAGAAAAAAACATACTAACATGTCGAATGTAAAACTCTTTTCAGGTACAAATTCTAAATATTTAGCGGAAAAAATTGCGGATTATTACGGTTACTCTTTGGGTAATAATACCGTTATGAAATTTGCAGATGGTGAGATGCAACCGATAATTAATGAATCTGTTCGGGGTTGTTACACCTTTTTTATTCAATCTACATTTGCTCCTACCGATAATTTGATGGAGTTGTTATTGTTGATTGATACCGCAAAACGAGCTTCCGCAGAATATATTATTGCGGTGATCCCTTATTTTGGATATGCTCGCCAAGATCGAAAAGACAAACCAAGGGTACCGATTTCTGCGAAACTGATAGCCAACTTATTAGAGGCTGCTGGAGCCAATCGCATTATGACCATTGATTTTCATTCCGATCAATTACAAGGTTTTTTCGATATTCCAGTAGATCACTTAAAGAGTGAAGCGATTTTTATTCCTTACTTAAAGAAAATGGATTTGTCTAATGTCATTTTTGCATCACCAGATGTAGGAGGGGTAAAGCGAGCACGAACTTACGCTCAATACTTCCAACGAGAATTGGTGATTTGTGATAAATATAGAAAACGGGCTAACGAGGTAGCAGGAATGACTGTCATCGGAGAGGTAGAAGGAGCAGATGTTATATTAGTGGATGATCTGGTCGATACTGCGGGAACGCTTTGCCGAGCTGCTGATATGTTGATTGAAAAAGGAGCGAAAAGTGTTCGAGCACTTTGTACACATCCAGTACTTTCTGGAGCTGCTTACGATAATATAGAAAAATCTAAAATTGAAGAAATCATTGTTTGTGATACGATTCCTTTAAAAAAGGAATCTAATAAGATTAAGGTGCTTTCTACAGCCAAGTTATTTGCTCGAGCCATACGAAATACACACGAACATCGATCTATTTCTGCCTTATTTGTAGAAGGATAGATCTTTTAAGAAGCTTAAAATCTACATTTTAAAAATATAAAAGCCATTTCTTGATCCTTAGATTTAGGCGTAATTAGCGGATTTTTTCAGTGAAGTAGCTCCGAAAGGTAATTTTTTTAATCTCTTTGTTTGAAAAAGCGGATTTTTTAACAGGAAATCCTTATCTTTGCGTGCATTTTGAGCGAAGCGCTTAAAAAAATCATTAGAAATTAGGATCTAAAATTTATAAGATAATGGAATCAATAGCTATAAACGGTACATTAAGAACTGACTTAGGTAAAAAAGCAGCTAAAGCTTACAAAAGAGAAGGTAAGGTAATAGGTGTTATCTATGGTGGTGACAAAATTGTTCATTTTTCTGCAATAGCAAAAGACTTTAAGCCTTTGTTGTACTCAGGAGAATTTAAATTGGTAGATATTACTGTCGATGGTGCTACTTACCAATGTATTCTAAAAGATAGTCAGTTCCACCCAGTAACGGATCAAGTGATGCATCTTGACTTCTTGCAATTGGTTGCAGGACAAAATGTGAAAGTTGAAATTCCTTTAAAATTCAAAGGAGTTGCTCCTGGTGTAAAAGCAGGTGGTAAATTGATTGCTAAAGTAAGAAAAGTAAAAATCAAAACAACTCCTGAGAAATTAGTGGATAGTTTATATGTAGATATTTCTGAGTTGAAACTAAATGAGTCTGTTCGAGTGAGAGATATTGAACTAGGAGAAGGAATGGAAATCATGAACGCTCTTGGTATACCAGTTGCTTCAATTGAAGTTCCACGTGCATTGAAAAGTGCTGACGCTGCTGGAGAAGGAGCTGTGGAAGGTGAAGCTGCTGCCACTGCTGAATAAAGAAGAACATTTTTTTAAAAATGATATTTTGAAAGGAGACGTAGGTAAAGCTACGTCTCCTTTTTACGTTTGATTAATCGTTTAAATTCATTTTCATAATGTCATCAAGCAATTCAATACTTACCCTAACGTTGATTCAGAGTCCTTTGGAATGGGAAAATATTCATTCGAACCTATCTAA
Organism: uncultured Saprospiraceae bacterium; assembly: GCA_964441245.1. Classification (GTDB taxonomy): domain Bacteria; phylum Bacteroidota; class Bacteroidia; order Chitinophagales; family Saprospiraceae; genus JALZUU01. The sequence goes on from CAYTVR010000142.1 coordinate 6,040, forward strand.
TTTTGAACAAAAACTAAAAAGGATTGGTCAAGCTACGGATATCATCGTTTTACCTGAAATGTTTACTACGGGTTTTAGTATGTCTGCCCCAACTTTAGCGGAGACAATGGATGGTTCCACAATGAATTGGTTAAAGACACAAGCGGCTCAATATGATGCAGTCATCACCGGAAGTTTTATTGTAAAGGAAAACGGGAAATATTATAATCGCCTGATTTGGATGCAGCCAGATGGACATTTTGAAAGTTATGATAAACGTCACCTTTTTACTTTAGCTAAAGAGCAGGAGACCTATACTTCTGGCACTCAAAAACTATTGGTAAATTATAAGGGTTGGAAAATCTGTCCTTTAGTTTGTTATGATTTGCGTTTCCCAGTATGGAGCCGAAATGTGGAACAATATGATCTATTGATTTATGTAGCAAACTGGCCAGATCGACGCCGAGATGCTTGGAAAACGTTACTTAAAGCTCGGGCAATTGAGAATCAAGTTTATACGATTGGAGTGAACAGAGTAGGGAAGGATGAAAAAGATTTAAATTATTCGGGTGATTCTTCCTTGTTCGATTATCAAGGCGAACTCATTTATCAGGTAGCTAATCGCCCAGATATATTTACCACTACCTTGTCTAAGGCTCCGCAAGATAATTTTAGAAATAAACTAAATTTCTTAGCAGATCAGGACTCTTTTCACATTGACCTTTAGACCCCCAAAAGAAAACTTATTCCTAATCATTTTATAGTTGGAAGTATTTCAATTCACATAGTTGATACTAATTATATGTTGAGACTCGTTTGTAAATTGGATACTTAAAAAAAACGGCCCGAAAATGATTTCGGACCGAGTACTTATTGTCTTTTTATAGTTTATATAACCCTATTAACTAACCTTGACAACAAGCCATATTTTGAAATTTGTGTTTTTTCGCGAAAGCATAGTTAATAGACAAAATAAATATTCTAAAAACAATACTATGAATAAGAACGTCTCAAATCTGGTAATGTTGTTGGTGATGATGGCCATTTTTATCAGTGCGTGTTCTTCACTTCGAAAGGCGGATGATTCATATGATTATCGAAAAAGTAGTAGAACTTCGAGCTCATCTAAAGAAAGTGCGCTAAGAAATGATATTACGCGCTATGCTAAAAAATATAAGGGGGCTCGCTATAAATATGGTGGAAATGGCCCTAAAAAATTTGATTGTTCAGGTTTTACTTGCCATGTATTAAAAAAATTTGATGTAACCATACCTCGAACCTCAGGATCGCAAGCTAAAGAAGGTCGAAAAATATCTTTACGTTCTGCGAAGCCGGGGGATCTTGTTTTTTTCGGCAAAGGCCGTAAAGTCAGTCATGTCGCTATTATAACAAAGAATACAAAATCTGGCGTTTTTGTAATCCATAGTACCTCTTCAAGAGGAGTAATTGAAGAAAATATTAGTCATTCTTCCTATTGGAAATCTAAATTATTGTTTGTCAGAGATGTAATTGATTAATAGCCTAAATAAGGATAAATACCAAAGTTTATTGACGTTTACCTTGTCAGAGCACTCTTTCTTTGTCGTACTTTTTCTTCATTTCTTCTGCTTCTTTTCTGTCTTTTTATTAACGAAATCACCGCTTCTTTATCAAATTCGTAACAGAGTAAGCAAATCATAAAAAAAATCCTTATTTTCGCTGTCGCTTTCAAATAAAAAAATAACAATCATGATAAATTTAATCCTTTTTGGCCCTCCAGGGTCGGGAAAAGGTACCCAAGCTGCAGCTCTAACTGTAAAATACGATTTGCTTCACATCTCTACTGGGGACTTATTTAGGTACAACCTAAAAAATAAAACCAAACTGGGAAAGGAAGCACAAAAATATATTGATAAGGGAGAGTTGGTACCAGATAAGGTGACGATAAAAATGTTGAAGGAAAAGGTAAAAGAAAATCCTAATGTTGATGGATTTATATTTGATGGTTTTCCACGAACGATTCCACAATGTAAAGCCTTGGATAGATTATTAAAGTCAATGGACGAAGAAGTGTCTAAATTAATCATGTTGGATGTTCCAGACGCTGAGTTGAAAAAAAGGTTGTTGGCTAGAGGGAAAACTTCTGGTCGAGCAGATGATAAAGATCCAAAAATTATCGCCAATCGATTGGTAGAGTATAGAGAAAAAACAATTCCAGTTTTTGATTATTATGCGAAGTCCGGAAGATCGATTAAGGTATGGGGAATGGGCGCGCTAAGTACCATTCATGAACGATTGAGTTTAGAAATTGATTTGCTCTAAGGTTGCTCAAAAAATATATCTTTATAATAAATGGAATGTCCCATCTAACGTCATTTTACGTTTGAAGGGACTTTCCATTTATTAGGCTGTATTAAATACTTTGTAAGTAAGTTTTATTGTATTTTGAAAAGAAATTTTGAACGCCTTAATGTTTGAATTTTGAATAGCCCTAAATTGCGATTTTTCCGGTAGTGGGCTATTCAAAATTCAATTATTTTCACATTCAAAATTATCACTAGAGGCAAAGGAGAAAGATTATAAAATTTAAATTACAGTGTATCAAATAAACATACGCTAAATTTGAGATCAGGAGAAACGTAATAAAAATGGCAGTACAGAACTTTGTAGATTATGTAAAAATTTGTGGTCGCTCTGGAAATGGTGGAGCGGGATCGACCCATTTGCTTCGAAATAAATTGACTGCAAAAGGGGGACCTGATGGTGGTGATGGTGGTCGTGGCGGTCATATTATTTTACGTGGCAATCGGAATTTGTGGACTTTGCTTTCGCTAAAATTTAGAAAACATGTCATCGCAGGTCATGGCGGCGCAGGTAGTGGAAATAACTGTAGCGGAAAAGAAGGAGAAGATATTATTTTGGAAGTTCCACTCGGAACGATTGCTCGAGATGTAGAAACCGGAGAAGTTCATTATGAAATAACTGAGCATGATGAAACGCAAATCTTAGTGCCAGGCGGTCGGGGAGGCTTAGGAAATTCTAATTTTAAAACCTCCACGAATCAAACGCCTCGTTATGCACAACCCGGTGAACCAGGTTTGGAATTATGGAAAATTCTAGAACTTAAAGTTTTAGCAGATGTCGGTTTAGTCGGTTTTCCAAATGCAGGTAAGTCCACATTGTTATCCGTGATCACTGCAGCAAAACCCAAAATTGGTAGCTATGCATTTACGACATTGACGCCCAATCTTGGTATTGTCAAACATAGAAATCACCAATCATTTATTGTCGCAGATATTCCAGGAATTATCGAAAAAGCACATGAGGGAAAAGGACTAGGACATCGTTTTTTACGACACATTGAGCGTAATGCAGTTTTATTGTTTATGATTCCTTGTGATACCGAAGACATTCAAAAAGAATATGAAATTCTCTTAAATGAATTGGAGCAATTCAATGAAGAATTGTTGGACAAACCTCGTCTACTAGCAATGACCAAAAGTGATTTGGTTGATGAAGAGTTAAAGGAAATGTTGCTTCCAGAAATACCTACGGAATTGCCACACATTTTTATTTCCTCTGTGGCGCAATTGGGCTTGGTCGAGTTGAAAGACAAACTTTGGGAAATGTTGAATACAAAAGAAAAAAACGCTAAGTAATCTTTGGAAAAGAAGACACTAATATTGAAGTCGGTTTAAGATAGATCAATGGCTTGTAAGTAATTTCAAGCTCTATTTTAAAACCACTTCATTTTGAATCATTTAATCGGCCGTAATAAAATCCATGTCAAATAATCACATCCAAACTATTCTATCTGACTTATTCGAAAAATGGGCCTCTGAAAAAGTAGTCTCTATTTTACCTTTAGCCCGATCTGGTTCCAATCGAAAATATTTTCGAATTGAAAGTGCTACTCGATCTGTTATCGGAACCTATGGTTTGGATGCAAAAGAAAACCAAGCATTCCTTTCTTTTTCTAAGCACTTTTATGAAAAAGGATTGCCTGTTCCTGAAGTACTTGTCGTAGACATGGAACAAGGGATTTATTTACAGGAAGATTTAGGAAATGTGACGCTATATCATTTGCTAACAGCTGAAGAAAAATTTTCGGATTCCTCGAAAGAGAAAATAAAAAAGACATTAGAACAACTGGCTCACATTCAAATCAAAGGAGGTGAAGGATTGGATTACAGTCAATGTTATCCACGTGCCGCTTTTGACAAGCAATCGATGATGTGGGATTTGAATACCTTTAAATATTATTTTTTAAAACTGGCGAATATTCCTTTTGACGAACAGGCTTTGGAAGCAGATTTTCATCGGTTCACGGATTATTTATTGCAAGCTGATTGCCAACATTTTATGTTCCGAGATTTTCAGTCAAGAAATATAATGTGGAGAAATGATGCACCTGTTTTTATCGATTATCAAGGCGGACGAAAAGGAGCTATGCAATATGATTTAGCCTCTTTGTTGTTTCAACCGAAGGCTGGTATTCCTTTTGAAACGAGAATGGAGTTGTTGAATTATTATATGGATGTGCTTGAAAAAATGATTGACTTAGATCGAAAACGTTTTGTAGAATTTTTCTTTGGCTATGTTTTGATTCGACGGATTCAGGCTTTTGGAACGTATGGACTTCGTGGCTTGTATGAACGCAAACAATACTTTATCAACAGTATTGCGATTGCCGCAAAAGATATCAAATGGGTTTTAGAAAATGCCAATATGGATGTAGCAGTACCAGAGATGATGCAAGCGCTGCACGCTGTCGTTGCTTCTAAGCAATTTCAAATTTTCGATAAAGAGCATACCCAAAATACTTCTTTGACTGTTCGTATCAATAGTTTTTCTTACAAAAAGGAATTGCCAATAGATCCTTCCGGGAATGGAGGTGGATTCAATTTTGATTGTAGATTTATCAATAACCCAGGTCGTCACGGACCTCTAAAAAAACTAACAGGTCGAGACCAACCGGTCATTGATTTTTTGAAAGAACATAGCAATATGCAAGATTTTCTTAACAACGTGTACCACATTGTGGATGAAGCAGTAGAAAATTATATTGAACGTGATTTTTCTAGCCTCATGGCTAATTTTGGATGTACAGGTGGTCAGCATCGATCCGTTTATGCAGCCGATTGTTTAGCGGCTCATTTGAAACAGAAGTATGGCGTTCAGGTTGAATTGCATCATATGGTTCAAGAAGCTAAAAATTGGATCAATTAGTTATCCTAGCTAGAAAATAATTTAAGCTTATTTTAGAAAAATAAACCTTGTAATCATATTGTTTGAGAATTTGTTTTTTACTAATTAATTTCTTTATCCCCATATTTTGGTCATTTATCACTCTTTGTCATAAAGCGGTTTTTCCTTCAATTACTTTTATGTAATTTAGACATTCATGATTAACCTCTAGCTTATGACTTCAAAATACCTTTACGAAGCTCTTACCATCCATCATTATATTACTTTCTTTTCTGATATTGATGTAGAAGTGAAAGTTTAAAATACTTGGGTTTTGTTTGAGTATAACTGAATTAGCATGCAAAGTTGTTAAGTAGCAACTTGCCCCAGCTATTGTATGAATAATAATTTCGAAATTACCTTTCTTATTTCTTATCTATTTTTTTATTTTTTAAAAAGTCTTTACCCTTTGATAAGTATTTTCTTTTCACAAAGCTCTATCTTACTATTTTATATACTATAAATTGGACTAGGACAAAATGAAAATTACTTTTCACAAGGAAAGTAGTTGATCTGATTTTCTTATTTTTAATAAAAAACTCCCCCTAGGATAAAAACAATATGCAACGAAAGCAGATATTTTGGTTAATGATTTGTTGTTGTTTGAGCTGGATTCCCAGTCAAGGACAGGACTATGTGACCCAAGTATCTTCGTTTTCTATTGAAGATGGATTATCTAATCGCTTTGTAGAATATATTTTAAAAGACAGTCGAGGTTTGATGTGGATGGGAACCAATAATGGTCTTAATTTATTTGATGGGCAGGATTTCAAAGTTTTTTTTAATGAAAAAAATGATTATCATTTTCCAGTTAATGGAGGTGTATTTGAAGATGTGAATGGAAACATATGGTCGCTTTTTAAATCCAAGATAAGCGCTAATAATTTTTCTGCTCATTATTTGATTACAGATAAATTAGAATTGGTTCTTATTGATGAATATTACAAGGATAAGATTCCTTTTCTTGCGAGCGACATAAAGGATATCAATCAAGGGGCAAATCGAGTGTTATACTTTTTTACGAATTCAGGAATGGTATATAAATTTGATGGCAACTTTAGATTAATAGCTAAGGTTCCTAATCCAGAAATATTACTACAAATATTTAGTATATCAAAAACTGGAGCAGTTTATCTCTTAGGTTTAAATAAAGTAATAGTCATCAAAGAGGATGGAAGATCAATAAAGACCATTCCCGTTCCACCAACCTTAAAGACCGATATTGAATATAAACGATCAGTTCCGATTGAGATAGATGGAGACTTAAATTGGGTTCCACTTGATTTAGATCGAAAATTATTAGATCAAGAATTAGTTTATCATGAAGATGGATCATCAAGGCCTATGTTTAAAAATCCATCAGCGATTAAAGAATTATATGGCCAAACTGAAAGTGCTACTTTTCATCTTAGTAAAGAATACACCACTTTTTTTCTAAAAAATAATCGACTATTACTTGAGTTTGATTTGGAAGGAAATTTTATTCGTGATTATAGTTCGGATATAAAATCTGCGAAAGAAGACTTGTATATATCAACAGGTTTTTATAAAGAAGATAAGCGAATATGGTTAGCCAATAATGAAGGTTTTATGATTGTTGATTTTAACCCAAATCCTTTTCAGCAAATATTGACTAGCACACCTCCTCAATCTTGTCGATCCATTATTCCTTTGTCTAAGGATCAATTATTTTTTGTCACTTATGGTGGTGCTTATGAATGGAATATGACGACGGATGAAATAAATCATTTTCCTACTTTAGGCATGAAAAATTATGGAGCGATTAAACGAAAAAATGGAGAAATCATATTAGGGACACATGGATTTCAACTTAGAATACTTAGTTCTTCTAAAAAAGGTTTTAGAGATATTTATCAAAATATAGGAGAAGGAGATATTCGAAAAACAGGATTTACCACCCCATTTGAAGATCGTAACGGAACACTTTGGTCCAATGCCGATAAGGGATTACTCTATTATGATGAAGCACTCGACTCTTTAATCAGTTTCAAAAAAATGAATGGATTTGAGGCTTTTGACAATCAATTCATTAAATATTTTTATGAAGATGATGATGGAATTTGGTTGGCAACTAATGATGGTTTGTACTTAATGGATCCAGAGGATGGGATTGTTGATTTTGTAAAACTGACCAAAGGATTTAACATCACTCACTTTTATAGAGAAGGTTCTATTTTTTGGATGGCAACTCTTGATGATGGTTTGATACGATGGAATCAAAATTCAAATAGTCTAGATCAGTTCAGTATTGATAATGGCTTTTTAGATAATAGGATTACAGCTGTTTATCCAGATGATAATGGATTTTTGTGGTTACCTACTTATAAAGGGTTAATCCGTTTTGATAAAAAAAATCATACGACCTTTACTTTTTTAGAATCAGATGGACTTTCTCATGAGGAATTTAACCAGGAATCACATTATCAGCATACTGATGGTCGATTATTTTTTGGTGGTCTGAATGGAATAAATATTTTTAATCCAGATAGCATCAAGATTAGTGATCAAAAGCATGCTCCATTACATCTAACAGGTTATTATGAATTGGAAAGTCAGTCAGGGATTTTATTAGATAAAACAAGTGAATTACTAAAAAGAGAAAAGATTGAGATAGCTCCGTCAATATCTTCTTTTCGTATTCATTTTGCCTTACTAAACTATGATCATTCCGATAAAAATAGATATGCTTATCGTATAAAAGGATTTGAGGAAGGTTGGAATTTTCAAAAAGAGAATTATGTAAGAATTAACAGTTTGCCTTACGGCAAATATACTTTAGAAATTAAAGCACAAGACTATACAGGACGTTGGTCAAAATATCAATTATCTATCCCCGTGCGTATAGTAACGCCATATTATGCTCAATCAAAGTGGCAGTTATTCGGTGTCGGTTTTTTAGCACTTTTAATTTTTTTAGGTGTTAAATGGCGCTTACGTTATTTAGAAAAAACAAAAGAAAATTTAGAGCAAGAAGTAGTTCAAAGAACCTTATTGATCGATGATCAACGGCGAGAATTAGAAAATCTAAATGATACCAAAGATAGATTGTTTGCCATACTTGCACATGATCTTAAAAACCCAGTAATTGCATTTGAAGATTTGGCAAAGTCTATTAATTATTTGTTACAAAGTGATGAACCTGAACGGGTGGTAGAGTTAGGTAATTTTATTGAAAAAGAAGCAGCTCAGTTACACCATCTTTTAGATAATTTACTCAATTGGGCAATGGCGCAAAGAGAAGAATTACTGATTACTCCGACGTCTTTATCCTTAATAGAAACCTTTGAAAATATTGCTAAAACCTTTGAGCCTTTATCTGAACGATCTGGCGTAAGTTTAGAAAGTGATTTATCGGAAGAGATTATTGTTTTAGCAGATCATAGAGTATTAGAGACTGTTTTTCGCAATCTGATTTCAAATGCTTTTCGATATACCAACCCGGGTGACTGGATTAAAGTTACTGCCGAGAAGAATCATGAAAATATTCAAATAAATATCTCAGATAATGGTCTAGGTATGACCAAAGGAGAGGTTTCTAATTTATTCCAAATAAAATCTAAATTAGATAGTAAAGGAGATATTACAACGATCTCTTTAGGTTTGCATTTATGTAGAGAGTTGATGAGTTTATTAAATGGCAAGATCAGCGCTCAAAGTGAGAAAGGAAAAGGAACAACCTTGACTTTGACTTTACCAATAGGGATTTGAATAATTTGAACTGTACTCAGTTTTGTGTTTTGCAGGAAGGTTGGTTTATATTAAATTAGAAGAGGTTTTATCCAATAGAGTTATAATCTTAAATAGAAGATAAATGAACGTACATCAGGTTTTGATCATTGAAGATAATCTTTCGTTTGCCATAAAAATCGAGCGACACCTCAAGGAATGGGGACACGAAGTTATTGGAATAATGGACAATAGTGAGGATGTTTTTAACAGTATTTATATCAATATACCTACTTTGATTTTAATGGATATCAACATCAAAGGTACGCTGAATGGAGTTGATATTGCTGAAAAAATTCAAAAATTTTCTGTACCAGTTATTTTTATTACTGGTCGAAGAGATGTGGCCACTTTTGAGGCCGCTAAAGAAGCAAAAGGGATTCAATATTTGGTCAAACCCTTTGATATGCTCACGCTAAAAGCTGCAATAGAGTTTTCTCCTCAAAGAGAGATAGTAGTAGAAAAGCAAGAGAATTTTCTTTTTGTCCGTAAGGGAAAAGAAATGGTTAGAGTAGGAGTAGAACAAATTGATTGGATCAAATCAGATGGAAATTATTGTGACCTTTGCGTAGGTGATAAAAGATATTCTATAAAAATATCCATGAGAAAACTACTGGAAGAATCAAAATTAAAGGACTTCCTGAGAATTCATAAAAGTTATGCGGTTCATAAAAATAAAATTGAAGGCGTTTTTCTTTCAGAAAATCAACTGAGAGTGGGGGGAGAATTATTGCCGCTAGGTCGACATTATAGGGAGGAAATACTACGAATTATAAACTTGTAAATTTTTTTGATCCTATCAATAATAACTTAATGGTATGTATCCTCTGAAAGTCTACAAAAATCAGTTGTTCATCACTTCCACTAAGAAAAAGAGACTTTTTTGATTATCTTTATATTATGATTTTATTGAATTAGTAAGCTAATAAAAGAGACTACTAGAAGTAATTAAAAGGCTGTCCCAATCAATTGGTTTTGATCGCACATGCTATCTAACTCAACAGGAAAATTAAACTATTTATATATTCAATGAATCTGAAATAAGAAGTTATGGCTTAAAGTCATAACTTTTTGTTTTTAGTCCTATTCTCTTTAATCATTCGCGATTAATAATTGTATCAATTCTCGAAAGTCATCAGCTTTTTCAAATTGATGATCTTGATAGGTAGTCGCATTAAATTTTAAATTTCTCACTTGATCATTTCTAAGTAATAGCTGAATGGTGATATTTCCGAATAGTTGTTCTGATTTTTTTTGATTGGTTTTACGCAGGAAAATAGAAGGTTTGAGATAATGTCGTTGAATGGTTTCCACCCAATCAGGGCGATTATAAGTTCTAAGATCTGACATATAAGATCGATAGTTGATGCTTAAGACTCTTTCTTTTAAGAAATCAAAAAAGTGTATGATCTCTCTCTTGTTGTATCTTGTTTCATGGAAATGCATGACAAATCCTTTTGATGAGGGAGTATTTAGAAAATCAATTGCATCATCTGTATGCTGAGGGTTGATAATGTATTCAACATGTTGATTGTTGAGCCAATCCAATAACCGTCTTCGAGATAAGGTCCGTTTCCATTGTAAATAATCTTCTTTTTCGACCGCACTTCGTTCAATCATTTCATGAATCGCTGGTTGCATCGGAGAACTCTTCTCTGAGCTTTGAAACAATTGTTTGATATTTTTCCAGAAATCTTTCATTTGACCAAAATGCTTATTTGTTGATGTATTGATCCCAAAAACGTGACTCGATAAGTTAACGTAATTGAAGGATACTTAGTTGATTAGAATTGCTTTTTTTGTGGTAAGAATTTTCCGATACGACGCACTTGTAGTCATTTTATGTTAAAGAATTTCAAAAAAAATAGACTGACAAGCAAATTTTGTCAGTCTATTTTTTATCAAACAACTTGTTCAAAACAAGTCAGTAACGACTATTAAATAATCATTCCAGCACCAACCGTTTCGTTCGTTCCTTCATGTACCAAAATGACACTTCCTGTAATTCTATTTTTGCGATAAGCATCATAGAATAAAGGCTTCGTTGTCCGAATGACCACTCGACCAATTTCATTCATCTTGATTTCTTTATCTTCTAGGTCTCGGTGTAATGTGTTGATATTCAATCGGTAACGTACTTCTTTGATGATGCACCTCACTTCTTGAGTGGTATGCATGATGGTATATTTCCCATTAGGGATCAATGGTTTTTCATTGAACCAGCAGAGCATGATTTCCAAGTCTTGACCTACTTCTGGTTGGTTGTTTTCTCGAACAATCATATCTCCGCGACTGACGTCGATATCATCTTCTAACAAAACAGTTACAGACATTGGCGGAAATGCTTCATTTAATTCCCCATCAATAGTATCTATTTTTTTTATAGTAGAAGAAAAACCCGATGGTAATACAACAACCTTGTCTCCTTTTTTCATAATTCCACCTGCCAATCGACCAGCATAGCCACGGTAGTCGTGATATTCATCGGTGTTTGGTCTGATGACATGTTGAACAGGAAATCGAGGATCAATAAAATTATGGTCACTTGCGATGTGTACATTTTCTAAATAATACATCAATGTCGGGCCTTCATACCAACTGGTGTTTTCAGATCGGTGAACCACATTGTCACCTTTCAATGCAGAGATCGGAATAAAGTGAACATCTTTTACATCTAGCTTTGCAGCAAATTTTTCAAAATCTTCTTTGATATTTTCATACGCTTCTTCAGCATAATCGACCAAGTCCATTTTGTTGACACAAACTACTAAATGCGGAATTTGTAATAAAGAACTGATGATGGCATGCCGTTTGGTTTGTTCGATAACTCCATTTCTAGCATCGACTAGCACCAAAGCAACATTCGCCGTAGATGCTCCAGTCACCATGTTTCGAGTATATTGAATATGCCCTGGCGTATCAGCGATGATAAATTTTCTTTTAGGAGTAGAAAAATATCGATAAGCGACATCAATGGGAATTCCTTGTTCCATTTCTGCTTTCAAACCATC
>CAYTVR010000143.1:0-17931 GCA_964441245.1 uncultured Saprospiraceae bacterium
CCAGAGATTGTGAATAATATTGAACTGGGTTATACACTCAATTATAGATACAATTTCAAATTAAGTTACTCTAAGACTACGGATCAAATTACAAGATTAGTAGAACCCGATAAAGTCGATCCAAGAGCTAACTTGGTTACCTGGGAAAATTTAGCTGAGCAAACTATATATGGATTGAATATTTCTGCGCCTTTTGCAGTGACTAAATGGTGGAATGTCTATATGAATCTTAGTGGTGGGTATATGAATAATCAATCAGATTATGGAGATGGAGCTATCGTGGATGTTCAGTCATTTACTTATAACGTATTTCAACAAAATACATTTACACTTCCTAGAGGATTCACTGGAGAATTCTCAATATGGTTTGCAGGACCTGGTATATGGGGTGGTACATTTGTGTATAAAGAGCGGTATTCTCTTGATTTAGGATTGCAAAAGAAATTTTTCAATGACTTGATGAATGTCAAATTAAGTATTTCTGATATCGCATATCAAACTGGATGGGATGGATACTCTGATTATAATGGACTATCAGGAAATAGACGAGGGAATTGGGATAGTAGAAAAGTAGCACTTAGCATCAGTTATAATTTTGGAAATTCGAATGTGAAGTCAAGAAAAAGATCTACAGGGATTGAGAAGGAATCTAAGCGGGTTGGTAATCAATAGTTAAAATATGATTTCGTTTGGTATTTTGGTCAACCAAATTTATGCGTCCGTATGGATTTGGTTGTCAAAGCAAAGCTTTGAAAGCGTAAAAACTTCAACTCCATTATATATTTTGACCAAATGAAATCATAAAGAACCGGATAGACCTTGTGTGGATAAAAATCATTTTGTTCTAAAATCTATGATACCACTTCTTTCTTTTATATTTTGCAGCTATTCTTGAGCTTAAAAATATAAAAATGCGTGTTATCATTTTCCTATCCTTGGTCTTAGTCTTTTTTGCCTGTAAAGGCGAAAAAAAGATAGACTCAAAAATAGAAAAAGCATCGTCTAAAATCATTGAAAAGTCGATTGAAGGAATGGTCGCTATTCCATCTGGAACTTTAAATATGGGAGCGGATAATGATCAAGCGGATAAAAATGAATACCCCAAGCATGAGGTAGAAATCAAGGGTTTTTGGATGGATCAAACCGAAGTCACCAATGCGCAATTTCAAAAATTTGTTGAAGCGACTAACTATTTGACGATTGCTGAACGACCAATTATTTGGGAAGATTTATTAGATCAATTACCTCCAAATACTCCTCGTCCTCCAGATAGTTTATTGCAGCCAGGTGCTGTTGTTTTTCAAGCGACTTCACAACCAGTATCGCTGAATGATCCATCAAGATGGTGGCGTTGGACCATCGGTGCCAATTGGAAACATCCTGAAGGACCGGAGTCAAACATTTTAGAAAAAGCAAATCATCCTGTTGTTAATATCGCTTGGGAAGATGCAATAGCTTACGCAAAATGGTCGGGCAAGCGATTGCCAACAGAGGCAGAGTGGGAGTGGGCTTCTCGTGGTGGATTAGCCAATGCCATTTATCCTTGGGGAAATGAAGATGTTAATGATGGTGTTCCGAAAGCTAATTTTTGGCAAGGTCTTTTTCCTTTTCAAAATGAAAAAAAGGATGGCTTCCTAAGCACCGCTCCAGTTAAAAATTATCCTCCAAATGATTATGGATTATACGATATGGCTGGGAATGTTTGGGAATGGTGTGGTGATTGGTTTGATCACGAATATTATAGTAAGAAGATGGCTGTTGCGCCCAATAATAAAGGCCCTAAGAAAGGCCATAATCCGATGATGCCATTTCAACAAGAGAAAATTATTCGGGGTGGTTCATTCCTTTGTAATGATGATTATTGTTCAGGTTATCGGAATGCACGACGGATGGGGTCGAGTATTGATACGGGACTCAATCACACTGGATTTAGATGTGTTAAAGATCAATAAGCGACTTTGTAACAAGTTAATTACAAAATGATAAGTGGCTATGAATTATTAGGATCAGTTTTATTTATTTCTTGAAAATCACTCCAAGTCAACATTTCGAATCCCTGTTTTTTAGGTAGAATATTTAAGGCAATTGCCTGTCCTAATTGTTCTACTCGAATTCCCCTATATTTTTTAATTGGTCCGAGGAATAAGGGGCTTATAATTGGCCAAATTTTCAACAAAATACCTTGATTGATGCCATATCTATTTTGAGGCGTAAGGATCATGGAAGGTTGAAAAATGCTTAATCTATCGAACTGAAGCTTTTTTAATTCATCAACTAGTTCTCCTTTTATTCTTAGAAAAAAGGAAGATGATTTGGAATCAATCGCCACAGAAGATAATAATTGGAAATGACGTACACCTTCCTGTTTAGAGGTTTTTGCAAAAAGTAAAACGGCCTCCTTATCAATTTTTATGAAATTTTCTTTACTAGTCTTAGAGGGTTCACCAACACCAAATGTGCAAATAGCGACTTTATGATTAGTGATTAAATTTTGATAAGACTCAGGATTAAAGACATCAATTTTATGTTGCTCTAGGAGATCGTTTTTTATGTTTGGAACTGAACGACGGCCTAAGGTCGTAATTTTGCTTACAGCAGAAATGTTTAATAACGCTTTTAGTGTTTGAGTGCCTACGGCTCCTGTAGCTCCAAGCATGATTATAGGAAAATATTGGTTACTTGTTTTCATGTATCAATTAAGTTTACTTAGACTTGTTACCTGCAAATACTCTACTCGATGATTTTCGTCTTTAGACGAAATCTAACTGTCCGTATGAATGTGCACTTTTTTGATTCGCCACATAGTTATAGTAGAACATAATAGGCCTATTATCTAAAAGTTCATATAGGAATTTGCTTTCGCAAATCTAAGGAAACTATGTGACCTGATGTGCCTATGTTGTGAAAATTTTCCATTTTTTCTTTTGACAATTTTAAAAATTAAAATCATCGGGTAGAGTAGCCTACAAATATAATTGAAATGGAAGGAGGGTAATAAATAACCTTTTTTGAAAAACTCTGTCCGAACGCATCTATGGACATTCATAAAGTGAGATGAAAAAGCGACCAAAGGAAGCCTTGAATTTCAATTTTGAATGTTTATACACATACATGCTTACGTACAGGACTTATCGAAGCACCATAAATAAAAACCAACCGCTTTTATTGTTCAAGATCTAGCTTATCTAAATGAGCCATACCTGCATAATCTGGAAATAATTTTCTTGCTGCTTCTTTTACTTTTACGAATTGAAAATCTTCTCTCAATTGATAATGACACAAGGCTTGATTGTAAAACACATCTGCTTTTTCTCCGAATTCATTAGTAGAGTGCTGGAAATAAACTAAAGCTTTTCGATAGTAGCCTAAATCATAAGAAATTCCTGCGATTTCATAAGCTAAATCAAATTCATTATTGATGGTAAAATACATTTCCCAAACTTGATCCATCGTTTCTCCCAATCGAGTTCTTTCGGGAACGGTTATATATTTTAAAGACTGTTTGATACGAGGTAAAAACTTGATGAATAAGGTGGAATCATAATAGCTTAATCGGATGAGTGCAATTAATTCCTTCAAGTTTAATTTTGAAATATTATTGTAAGCCAATCTTTTGATTCCGTTAAAATCATCGGGACCAAAACTATTGACATGATTTTGATAGCTGGCAACGGTTTCTTTGTAGCTTTCAACATCTGACAAAAACATCAAACAAACTACTTGCGAATAAAAGGTAGAGTAGTCTGGGAACAAAAAACTACCACCTGACTTTTGACAATATTCGCCGAAGGCATGATAATTTACCCAAATGGAAAAACTTCCATGAGTAATGATTTCTGGTACTTTTTTATTTTGTAATTCAGTCATGGATTGAAATCCTTTATCCATCGAAATAATCATAGTGCCTTGCTTGGATAAATTTTTAATTGCATCTATACATTGAAAACCTCCTTGCGGAAAAAATACATAAGAATCTGATAATTGATCTTTATAGCTTTTTAATATTTGGTGAGACATTTCATTTTTATGGAAAGGAGCTTGTATCTTTTGATTGTGAAAGGTCAATTCTACATGATCAATTAAATTTGCTTGTTCAATATTTTTCGGATTTTCATCAGAATGAAGAGAAACAGAACAGGAGGAAATAGTATGGTCTTTGATATAAAATAAATCCGTTGGAATGGAGTCAAAAAAATAATTGGCTATGGCTAAAATCGGTTGGTTTAAACTTTTTTCGGTGATGGTTTTATTCGAGTAGCGTAATTTTAATTCTGAACTTTTTGTCGCATCGAAATAACATAAATCCAATACTCCTTGTTCAAAATATTTTTTGTACTGCGGATGTTCTAAATAAAAGGAAAGACTATCTTCCACAATATCACTTACAACATAACAATATGGTGGCAATTTTATGTTTAAGTCTTCTGCAAGGTTTTCAATATGTTTTAAAATATGATAAGCCAATCGACCATGACCGGAGCCTAATTCTAAAATATAAACGATTTCGGTTGTTTCATTTTTTGAAGAAAGATCTCTTAATAGGCCAAGAATTATTTCTGCATAAGTTTTACCAACCATTGAGTTACTGGTCATGTGATGCGGTACGACATCTCCTTGCCAAGCATTAATGCCTTCCCGTTGATAATAATCTCGATTTAATTGCCAAATATTACTTTCAGCAAAAGGGCGGGTAGACTCAATCTCAAAAGATTTATTCTCCTTCATAGTTTGTTTAATAACTTGTTTTCGATAATACATCTCTCAACAAAGTAAGCTTGCACTATGATTAGGAATATGCAATTAATAAATTGTAACAAAGGAGAAGAATTATTTTTTATTTAATCGAGGCGAAAAACACAGATGATGCAGGGCATCAGCGTCCCGACAAAATGTCGGGATCAACGCGGAGTAAATAAAAAAGAAACTTCAAACTGTTATAAGCTATTATTTTCATGTTCCTTAGTACATTGTAAACTAATTAACTTTAAATTTTGATGGTCTCTTTTAAAAATTGAGCTGCGTTATTTTAATCAGCTAACCAAGGAGGTTTGCTTCATAAAATGCCTTGTCAATGTTCAAAATAGCCTCGACCAAATTTTTAAAGAACTTAATTTACAATGTACTTAGTAGCAGAAACAAACAGAATTCGAATGTTAGGTGGAAGGTACGCAATATTAGTCAGTAAAAGACTATTTCTATAAGAATTGCTCTTTCCTTAAGTTGTATAGGTTAATGCTTCAAGTTTTTATTTTGTGAGGTCCTCTGACAAATCCTATGGGTGTAGATCTGATTGGTCGAAGAAAATTTATTGTTTTCCTTTCATATCTAAAGCCACATCAATAATCATATCTTCTTGGCCTCCGACCATTTTTCGTTTACCTAATTCTTCTAAAATGGCACGTGATTCCAAACCATATTTTTCCGCCGCTCTTTCTGAATGTAATAAGAAACTAGAGTAAACTCCTGCGTACCCCAAGGATAAAGTTTCTCGATCTACTCGAACTGGACGAGTTTGAATCGGACGAACCAAATCGTCAGCAGCATCCATCAATTGATATAAATCTGAATGATGTTTAACGTTCATTTTATTCAGTACAGCGACTAAAACTTCTAAAGGACAATTCCCTGCACCTGCACCCATTCCTGCCAAAGAAGCATCTAGACGATTGGCGCCATGTTGCATAGCCACAATGGTGTTCGCTACTCCCAAGGAAAGATTATGATGACAATGAATGCCAACTTCCGTTTGATCATCCAGTACATCTTTAAAAGCCTTAATTCTATCCGCAACTCCATCCATCAAAAGTGCTCCCGCAGAATCTGTTACATACACACAATCAGCTCCGTAGGATTCCATCAATTTTGCTTGTTTTGCTAAAGCTTTAGGATCATTCATATGAGCCATCATTAAGAATCCACCAACATCCATTCCCATATTTTTGGCCGCCTCAATATGTTGTGCGGAGATATCTGCTTCCGTGCAATGCGTGGCAATTCGAACAGATTCCACACCCAATTCTCTCGCCTTTTTCAAATCATGAATCGTTGCAATTCCAGGAATCAATAAGGTCGTTAATTTAGCATGTTGAAGTTGCTCTGCAATGCCTTCCAACCAATCCCAATCGGTATGTGCACCAAATCCATAATTAAAACTTCCACCAGCCAATCCATCCCCATGAGAAATTTCAATCGCATCAACTTTAGCCGCATCCAAGGACAAAGCCAACGCTCGAATCTGGCCCTTCGAATATTGATGCTTTATCGCATGCATCCCATCTCGAAGCGTAACGTCTTGCAAATAAATTTGATGATTCATATTTTATTAAAATTTTACGTTTATTGTTAAAGTGGACTAAAAGATATTTATGTTGTAAAACAATATCCAATATCCAATATCCTCAACGGACTAATTTTTCTCCAGTAGCCAAAGCAGCACTTGTCATAATATCTAGATTACCAGCATACTCCGGTAAATAATGACCAGCGCCACGAACTTGTAACAGTACTGTTGTTTTTAAACCATGTCTCCATCCAAGGTCTTCTATAAAGACTGGTTGATCCGGAGGAATAATATCAAATTGAACCTCTTGATGTAACTGATAGCCAGGCACATATTTTTGTACTTCCTTGACCATATCATGAATGCTCGTTCGGATAGCATCTTGATCGCCACTTTCACTTAAAGTGAAAACAGTATCCCGCATAACCATTGGTGGTTCGGCTGGATTTAAAATGATGATGGCCTTTCCTTTTTCAGCACCACCCACTTTTTCAATAGCTGCGGAAGTGGTCTCTGTAAATTCATCAATATTTGCTCGGGTACCCGGGCCGGCAGATTTACTTGCAATAGAAGCTACGATTTCGCCATAATGTACTTTTGTGATTTTTGAAACGGCGGCAACAATTGGAATAGTAGCTTGCCCTCCACAAGTAACCATATTGACATTTTTAACAGTGGTATGTGCATCAAAATTTACGGGAGGAACTAAATATGGACCAATAGCTGCAGGTGTAAGGTCAATGATTTTTTTATCAGGAAACGGTTGAATTATTTTGTAATTATGATGATGAGCTTTCGCTGAAGTTGCATCAAAAATAATTTTGATGGCTTCCCATTCTGGCATTTTGACTAAACCATTAATACCTTCATGAGTGGTTTGGACGCCCATTCTTTTAGCCCTAGCTAAACCATCCGATTCAGGATCAATCCCAACTAGGACAGACATCTCTAATCGCTCAGAAGTTCTTAGGATTTTAATCATCAAATCTGTTCCAATATTTCCAGAACCGATAATGGCTACTTTTATTTTGGTCATAAAATGTTTTTTGTATCAGAGTATTAATCCTCGAAATGAACGGAAACACTGCCAAGTCCACTAAAATTGGCAACAAAAGTATCTCCAGCTGCTACCGTTGCCATTGGCCCAAGTGCACCAGACAAAATTACCTCACCGCTTTTAATGGGCGTTCCTAATGTAGCCATTGTTCTAGCCAACCAAAGTGTAGCATTGATGGGGGATCCCAAACAAGCGGCACCAGTACCTTCAGACACGACTGTACCATTTTTTGTCATTTGCATTTGACAATTGACGAGGTCAATATTTTCCAGCTTGACTGGACGATGTCCAATAACAAAGTGACTTGCAGAAGCATTATCAGCGATGGTATCGGTGATCTTGATGTCCCAGTTTTCAATTCTGCTCCCAACAATTTCTATAGAGGCCACCACATAATCGATAGCAGATAATAATTCTACAGTCGTTAATGATGGATTATCTAGTGTCGTTTTTAGAACAAAAGCAATTTCTGCTTCAACTTTGGGTTGCATAAGTTCCTTTACGGAAATGGAGTCACCGTTTAGGACCTCTTTTGTGTTAAACAATGCACCGTAATCTGGCTGATCAACGCCTAATTGCTTTTGCACGACTTTCGAAGTCAGTCCGATTTTTCGGCCAACGATACGAGCACCTTGATCGAGTAAAAGTTGGTTATTAATTTTTTGAATAGCATAAGCAGAAACAATATCGGTCGTGCCAATTGTATTCCGCAGGGGAGCACAAGGTGTTTTAGTTTCATTGGCTTCTCGCAAAGATTGAGCGAGTTGTTCTAAGGTTGTAGTGGCAATCATATATTGGAAAATTAAATGAATATATCGTTTTTGAAATAGACTGTAATTTAGTGAAGTAGATTAAGAATTTGAAATGATTTTGTCGTGATCAATGAATAAATGAATTTTAACACAGCATTTTTAATTGAATAAGAGTCATAAGCTTAAAACTTTTACTAAATTTAGAAGATACGGCTATATGGGGCTTGATCAATTAATTTTGATCTTAAATAAAGCGTTTTTTGAACTTTCCTGTTATCTAGCTTTATAAAGGTGAATACCTGGAAGTCTTGATTTTGAATAACACTCAATCAGGTTATTTCTCCTCAGGGCTTATTTGAAATGGAAACATTCTCTCTTCAAAAATGTGATTAGACAATGCTTGTACAGATACAAAAGTCTATGATCTGAACATGAACGATTAAAATCTTATCATGAAAATACCTCAAAAAAAACAATTAGTCATAAATGCAGCATCTATCTGTTTGGCTTTACTTTTTTTGAGTTTTTTGCCAAAGCATCAAAAAGCAATAAGCTTGACTGAAGAGATTTGTGATAATGCAATTGATGACGATTTAGATGGTTTGATTGATTTAAATGATCCGGATTGTGAATGCGAATTTATTGAACCGATCTCCCTCATACCAAATCCTTCATTCGAAGATTTAAATTGTTGTCCTGACGATAGAAGTCAATTGAATTGTGCCGATAATTGGGTACAAGCTTCGCAGCCAACGACTGATTTGTTACACCTTTGTGGATGGTTAGGCTGGGATGATTTTCCTCCGCCCATGCCTTTTCCAGATGGAGAAGGAATCATGGGGTTTAGAGATGGAAGAGTCCGTCAAAATACGCCTCCCGAAAAAAATTGGAAAGAATACGCAGGAGCTTGTTTGCTGAGTCCGCTTCAAACGAATGTCACTTATCGATTTGAATTTCATGTAGGCTTTGTCAATAGTATGCTTTCGCCTCCGATAGAGATTACTTTTTTTGGATCTGAAAATTGTGAAAATTTGCCATTCGGGAATGGAGATGCAGCATTCGGTTGTCCAACCAATGGACCTGGCTGGAAAAAATTAGGCGCTACTGATGTAGCTGGCGGTTTTAGTAATAGTTGGGTACAGGCCTTCATCGAGATCACACCTGAAAACAATATAAATGCTATTGTGATTGGTGCTCCTTGTGAAGGAGTGGCTGTTGATTATAGCGTTTACTACTTTTTTGATAATTTGGTTTTAGCTGATATTGAATCTTTTCAATTTCAAATTGAAGAAGTGTCTCATCCATGTAATGAAAACTATTTGATCGAAGTTCCGGACAATGAAAATTTTTCATATCAATGGTACAAAGATGGCATTGGATTGATTGGAGAGACGGCTCCTCAAATAACTCAAATGTACGGAGAAGGGATTTATCAAGTTCGATTAATAGATGGAATTTCCTGTCGAGTATCAACAGGATTTTTACATGAGGTTCCTAGTTTTTTAGAAGAGGTGAATCGAAGCATTTGTAAAGACGAGACCTATACTTTTGGCGATCAGACGTTAAGCGAGTCAGGGCGATATGAGGAAACTTTTACGACCATCAATAATTGTGATAGCACCGTCGTCCTAAACCTAAAAGTGTTGGGAGAAATAGCAGATTCTGTTAACGTGAAAATATTTGAAGGAGAGACTTATGAATTAGATGGAATGCGTTTTAATCGTGAGGGCGATTATTTATTAAATTTTCTTTCAGCTGCTGCTTGTGATAGTTTAGTGCTTTTAAATCTATCATTTTATAACATTTATATTCCCAATGTTTTTTCACCAAATGCTGATGGAATCAATGATGATTTTTCTGTTTTTGGCGGACCTGATTTGGAAGCGTTTAATTTGAAAATATTCAATAGGTGGGGAGCCCAAATTTATGATGGAAGTCATTGGGATGGCAAATATAAAGGAGAGGAGGTTAATCCTGGCGTATTCACTTATATCGTGAGTTTTATGATGAATGACGGGGTGGTTAGACAAGCATCTGGTTCAGTAACGGTTTTGAAATAATTTTGAAAAATTAAATTTTTTAATTGGATAAATCTAAGATCAAAGTGTATACCTTTAGAATTGAGTATTACAAAAAGGTGACAGAACATATTACTTTTAGTATTATTGTATTTTGAAAAATATTTTCGTAGACATTCTAGTAAAAAGATAATAACATGTTTGATTTAAATGGGAAAGTAGCGATCATCACCGGAGGAGCAGGAGTATTGGGAGGCGCAATGGCCGAGGGCTTGGCATCAGCTGGTGCTAAAGTTGGTATATTGAGTAGAACGGAAAGCAAGGTGAATGATCAGGTCAATAAAATTATTGCAAATGGGGGAGAAGCCCTTGCTTTAGTCGCTGATGTGTTGAAGGAAGAGGAGTTGCTAAAAGCAAAAAATAAGATCCTTGAAAAATGGGGGCGTATTGATATTTTGCTCAATGCAGCAGGTGGAAATATGAAAGGAGCAACGATACAACCCAACCAAGATATTTTTAATTTGTCCATGGAAGATTTTACGAAAGTAACTGACTTGAATTTAAAAGGAACGGTTTTGCCGACCATGGTTTTTGGAAAAGCGATGGCGGATCAAAGCAAAGGTTGTATCATTAATATTTCGTCGATGGCTGCACAACAGGCCATTACACGTGTTGTTGGTTATTCTGCCTCAAAAGCCGCTATTGATAATTTTACAAAATGGATGTCGGTAGAAATGATTGACAAATTCGGCGAAGGCATTCGGGTCAATGCGATTGCTCCAGGCTTTTTTATTGCAGAGCAAAATAAAAAATTACTATTGCAAGAAGACGGAAGTTTTACGCCAAGAGCACAAAATATTGTGAATGGTACACCGATGAAACGTTTTGGAAAACCAGAAGAATTGATCAGTACCGTGCTTTGGTTGTGTAGCGATGCTTCTAGTTTTATTACTGGTATTATTGTCCCAATCGATGGTGGATTTAGTGCGTTTTCAGGTGTTTAATTTTTTAGGATGAGCATTTGATTCTTAAATATTATAGGTGCTGAGACTCAAATAAATTGAACAAAGGAAACTGTAAAACTCTAAAATACTAAAATGCTAAAATACTAAATTGCTATGAGCGAAAATTTTCCAATTTTGGAATCTGAAAGAGTAAAGCTAAGACCATTTAGCGATTCAGATTTAGCAAATGTTTATAAAGGACTTTCTGATCCTGAAGTCATTAAATATTATGGAGTGAGTTATAATAGTCTTGAGGCAACTAAAAGACAAATGATTTGGTTTCATGAACTTGAAAAAAATGGAACAGGGATTTGGTGGGCCGTCTGTTCAAAAGATGATGATAGTTTTCTTGGAGCAGGAGGATTAAACGAATGGAGTCAAAAAAACAAAAAAGCTGAAATTGGATTTTGGTTGTTGCCTGAAAATTGGGGCAAGGGATTAATGAGTGAAGCCATGCCGCTTATATTGGATTATGCGTTCAACACACTTGGATTACATCGGATAGAAGGATTTGTTGAAACGAAAAATACAAACTGTAAAAAGGCTTTGGATAAATTAAAATTCAATTTAGAAGGAACAATGAAAGATTGCGAAATTAAAAATGGAAAATTTATTAGTTTGGATATATACGCAAAGTTCCTTGCAATTAAAAAAGACATTAAATGAGACTAATCACAATTTGTATATTTTTTCTAATAATTAATTCTTGTAGTAATACAATTGAAATCAATCATCCATCTTTTTATAAAATAATTAAAGATAAAGATGGAGCTAGTTTAGAAACAATAGAAGGTAAAGAAATTCTAAAAAAAGAATATGCATTTATTTCAGTCGTTTATTTTGCTCGGCTTGATGAAAATTATGTAGTATATGGCACTAAAGATGACCGGATAGGATTTTTCTTCAATAATTTAAATAAACCTTATGTCGAATTTGATAAAAAATATAAGAACATAGAATTCATAGACTCAAAAAAATATTTTGTGTTTAGAACGTATGATAATAACGAACTTGGTTACGCTTCGGTGGGAGTTATAGATAAAGAAGGAAATCAAATAATTAAGAATGATTATGACAAAATACTTCATGATGGGAACGAATTATTTTTTGCTTCTGACCTAAAAAATAACATGTACGCTATCTTTGATATAAATGGAAAAAAAGTATCTCCAAATGAATATAAAATGATCTATTCCAGACACGGTCTATCTTTTGGAGCAAAGCAGTTTTTCGATGGTTATTGTATAATAGACAAAAAAGGTCAAGAGGCTACTGATTTTAAGTATAAAGATATAGCGATTCATAAATGCGAATTAGACCCTTCTAAAATATATTTTCATTCTACAGAAAACGGAATTAATAAATTACACTATGCAAATGGAGAAATAATCTATGAGTCAAAAACGCAAATATTGCCAATGGTATCCTATTTAAGGAAAACATACAAATTCGTTACAAGTAAATATCCTAAAAAGGAGTTTATAGGAGTATTTGTGCATGAAAATGAAAAGCATCTATTAACCTACGAAGGAGAGATTATCAAAATAGAAAAATAAAACCTGCCTTGAACAATGCATACATGGCCATAGTGTTTAGTTCTTAACTCAAAGCCGCTACCATTATTTTTTCTCATGAAATATTGTACTTTCATATTTACAATATGAAACATGACTTAGTAAGGCAGACTACCCGCGCAAGCACTACGTCATGTATCCGGACCGTTAGCTGTGAAATGAGCACTTTAGGTTCCAACCAAATTCATTTGTTTTTAAAATCCAGTTTATATTTGCATAAAATCTTCAGACAAAACCAACTCAAGATTCTCTATTAGAAAGTCTGCATTCGATTGAGCAAAACACATTGGAGGTTTGATTTTTATAACATTGTGATGTGGACCATCTGTACTCATTAAGATACCTCGTTCTCGCATTCGATTCGCTAAGTAGCTGGTTTGTTCAGCTGCAGGTTCCAGTGTTTTTATCTTTTGAACCAATTCAAATCCAAGGAAAAAACCAATGCCACGAACGTCTCCGATGATTGGAAAACGACTTTGTAATTCCCTAAGTTTTGCTAATAAATAATTTCCAACCTTTAATGCATTCTGTTGAAGTTCTTCTTCATCAACGACTTGAAGCACGGCGCTTCCAACGGCACAAGAAACTGGATTGCCTCCAAACGTATTGAAAAATTCCATTCCGTTGGCAAATTTTTCAGCTACCTTTTGCGTAGTGACAACTGCAGCTAGTGGATGTCCGTTTCCAATTGGTTTACCCATCGTCACAATATCAGGAATCACTCCTTGTAATTCGAAAGCCCAGAATTTTTCGCCTGTTCGGCCAAAGCCAACTTGGACCTCATCAGCAATACAAAGGCCACCTTCATTTCGAACCATTTGATAAATAGCTTCTAGATATCCATCAGGTAACATCACCTGGCCACCACAACTTAAAATACTTTCACCAATAAAGCCAGCAATATTTTTTCCTGCCTTTTTTAAGGTTTTAATAATTTCTTGGGCGTGTGCGGCATACTCTTTTGCACTATTTTTATGTCGATATAGTCCTCGGTAAACATCTGGTATGGGAAGGATATGGGTATGAGGCGGAGCACCTTGTCCGCCTTTGCCATCAAATTTATAACTACTGATATCGATACATGCTCCTGTGTTTCCATGATAACCTACTTCAATGGCTAACATATCATTTTGACCAGAATAAATTTTTGCCATTCGTAAAGCTAGTTCATTCGCCTCACTTCCTGAATTGACAAAGTGTACTACGGAAAGCTCAGGAGGAAAAGTTGATAACAATTCTTTTGCGAAATTGGTGATATTGTGATTTAGATATCTAGTATTGGTGTTTAGAACCGCATTCTGTCTTTGTGCAGCACGAACAACTTTAGCATGTTCGTGACCAACGTGTGCTACATTATTGACCGTGTCCAAATATCGACGTCCGGTATGATCATATAAATATTGGTGATAGCCTCTGACCATATGAAGTGGGCGTTGGTAAGAAATACTTAAGCTTTTGCCCAAGTGTTGCTGTCGGGTTTGGAGAATATCCTTTGTAGAAATAGGTGTTTTCTTGTTTTGTAATTGTACTGTTTTGAAAAGTAGCGAAGGATCAGGACAGATACTTAGCCAAGTGTTTTTTTCATTTGGAAAGGCTACTCCTGGAAAGTCACCATCATTTTCTAAGAGATCAAGTATAATTTGAAAATGTAAATGCGGCGGCCAATTTCCATTGATTTTTGACATGCCAATGCTACCTATTTTTTGACCTTTTTGGATAGCCATTCCTTTTTCGATTTTGTAAAGGGAATGTAAACTAAGATGTCCGTAAAGGGTATAAAATGAAAAATTATCTGAGACTTTATGTTCCAAAATAATGGTGGGCCCATAATTACAATCTCCTTCATTATTGTTAAAACTATGAACCTTGCCATCTAAAGCAGCAAAAACAGGAGTTTCCACTGCTGTCCAAAAATCCATCCCAAGATGAACCGAACGCCATTGAACGCCAGCATTACCGATTTCTTGATAGGCATCTGTGGTATAAATAGGACGAACTTCTCCATATCCACCATAAGCGATAGTGGCTTTTTTATCTTCTAAAAAACGTCGAATACTTTTTTCAAAGTTCTGAATATTTTCAAAATTTGAATTATTACCTAAATCCAAACTACCTACACTTAGATCAATTGAAGTCATTTTTTGTTGATCAAACTTAATGACAGGAGCGAATGAGTTTTCTTGTTTTTTTACGTAGTCCTCAAAATATTTTGCTTGAGCACAAGGAACAAAACCACAAGCTTCACGAAAGGTATAGTGAGCTAAGCCTGGAGAAATATTCCGCCATTTTTTTAAAAGATCCCATGCTGGTTTTTCACTAATGACTAAATATTCGTTATCTGGTTCGTTGTGTTTATTCCATGCAGCGTTGGCAACGGTAATCATCAATCTTGCTGAAATTAAACTATACAAAGCTTCCAATTCATTTTCCTCTAAAGGAAAGACTTCATGAAATCCTCGGACAAGATGGGCAACGGCGGAGAGTGGATCAGGTGCGTACATTCCAGCGTAGGCACCAGCAATCGCAACTTCATTTATGGTATAAGTGTATAAAGCATCTCCAAAATCAATTAACCCAGAAATAGTAGGTTTTTTTAAATCATGATTGACAAGAATATTGTGTTCATGTGCATCATTATAGTTAACGCTTTTTCGAAGATGACTTAGTTTTGCTAAGGTAGTGGACTCAAATAAATGCCAAAAATACTGAGCAATTTCGCTTTCTTCTTTTCCAGAAATATGCCTTTGGTATTTTTTGGATAACAAGGTTTCACTCGGATTCCATTTGTAAGTTCGATGTGCGGCAGGATGATCAAATCCTTTTAGGGCAAATGCTACCTCGCCAATTAGTTTTCCCCAGTCTTGTAGTAGTTTTGGTGTACGAGGATTGACTTCGTCCAACATTCTACCGCCTACCCATTTTTGTAAACGAATCCATCTTTCTTGTCCATGATCGTCTTTAATCTGTTTAAATAGACTTCCGTCTAAAGCTGGAATAGGACTGGGAATCTGGTACGGAAAGTTATTGTCGACTAAATGTTGAATTAATTTACTTTGAAAATCCAATTCATTTTTATCAATATCAGGTCTACTTATTTTTAAACAAAAAGAAGTTCCAATATCTTCTTTTAAGTAGAAATTAAAATCAACTTCCCCAGGTAGTTTTTTGGCGGAAGTGTTTAAACCAAAATGTTCTTTGGCATATCGCTCTGCTTGAGCAATGGAGATAGATAAGTCTTCGAAATCTGTATATGGCATGTTGATTTATTCAATTTGCCGAAAGGTAGTGAAAATGATCAATCGATTTAGCAAAAAATTAATTTGAAATTCTAAAAAAGATCATAAAATGAATCAAAGAAAAATGTAAGACCTAAGGATTTAGCTTAGCCGGCCTTTAGTTTTAGGTCTACTTCACCAATCGATTTTTATTTATCGTCGTCTTTTTCCTGAATATTCCATAGCTTCCCCTTTCCCAAATCCATAGCTAAATCCCAGGGTAATAAATCGACCTCTTTGTCTTCTGGTATATAAGTAAAAGTCGGCTTGGTTGATTTCGTTTTCTCTTACTCTTGATGCAAAGACATCGCGAATACTAAAATTAATGACCCCTTTTCCTTTTAGTATTTTTTTGCGTAAGCCAAAACTGGTATAAAGATTATCTGAATGAACGCGCTGTACCGCTTTGACTTTTGACTCATATTGAGTGGTGATTTCAAAATCTATTTTTGCAGGTAATTTGAATTTAGTAGTCAATTTTGTGGACCATTGATCGCTACTGAAGTCGAAAGAAGTGTCGTTAAAATCACCTTTTCGATTAAAGAAATTGAAGTTGAAATCGCCATTTATGGACAACCATTTTTGGGGACTGTACTTTCCGTTCAATTCAATCCCAGAGATTTTATTGGTACCGATATTGATAGGCTTAAACGTATTTACATTATTCTCAAAAGTGCTGACGCGTTCTATAACATCTGTGGTATATCTATGATAGAAATTAAGATTAAAAGAGGCCGCACCAAAATTAAAAACACTGGCCAGTTCATATGAATCCGTAAATTCAGGTTGGAGGTCAGGATTTCCTTCTCGAACGCTAAAGTTGTTTCTGATGTTGAAAAATGGATTTAAATCCCAGAGTCGAGGGCGGTATATTCGTTTAGAATATCCAGTTTGAAGCGAGAAGTTCTCAGTTATTTTATACGAGGCATGAGCACTTGGAAATAAATTAGTATAATTTTGTTGATCTGATTTATTGGTCGCTGCTAAGAGAGTTTTAAGGTCTGTGTTTTCTAATCGTAGCCCTAGTTTTAAACCCCATTTATTGCCTTCATAGGCTCCAGTAGTATAGACGCCTAGTACTTTTTGATCGTATTCAAATAGGTTCGTTAAGTCTTCATCTGTCACCCAAATATTGTTAATAGAATTACTGACAGAATAATCATTCCTGACATCTTGTATCACATATTGTGCGCCAGTTTCTAGGGTTATTTCTTTGGAGAAAGGTTTGGTATAATCTATTTTGAAATTATATTTAGCCTCTTTAAAATCGGTTCGAGTTTGTTGATTGTTTTGTTTGGGATCACCAAGGGTTATTTTATTTTCGAATTCAGACGATTGATCTTTTCCAAAGAAATTTCCTAGAGCACTAAATAAAAAAGAATGCTCTTTATGGTCTTTAAAATTTTTCTTGTATTGTAATTCGTATTGCCATTTTGGATTAGTGGCATCAGTCGTTTCTTTTCGATACCATTTGGAAACATCACTACCTGTTTCATCCACAAATCTGAAGTCAGTCTGAGAAGGTTGGTCTTCCACTTCGTAAGCAAAATTTCCCGAAAGGGTCAATACGTTGTACTTGTTGATGTGAAAATCAGTACCTAAAACAAGGTTATAAAATAATTCATTTCTATATTCTGTACCTGTCGTAAAAAGAGTAGTGTTATTGACTAGATCTTGATTAATGTTTTCTGAATCATTTGGAATTTCTCGGTAACCAATTCCAATTTGGCTGAATAGATTGAATTTTTCTGTTCTACGATTTAGGCTGAGGCCAAAACTATGATTGTGAGGAACTCCAGTATTGACAGAAACTGATCCATTGATGCCTTTACGCTCTTCTTTTTTGATCACAATATTTATGATTCCGCTAGTCCCTTCCGCATCATATTTTGCAGATGGATTGGTGATGACTTCAATTTTTTCAATCATTTCAGCAGTGATGGTCCCTAAGGCGTTTCCTTGTTCACTGGC
>CAYTVR010000144.1:0-13317 GCA_964441245.1 uncultured Saprospiraceae bacterium
ATTCCTTTGAATAGGAAAAACAAAAAACGCATTAAATTTAAATTTTAAACTAAGCAAAGTACCACCTAATGAAAAAGGCGAAACCTGTATCACAAGTTCCGCCTTTATTTATCTGTATTTTCCAGAAGGAAAAAAATTATAATTTTCTAAAAGCTCTATCCACTATATCTTTCTGTTGCTTTTCATGAACTTTCTTAAATCCAGTTGCAGGTGAAGCACTTGGTTTTCGCGCGATTAATTCCAGATTAGTCGTCTGGTAATAATGAGCAACAATGTGCTGCCATGCGCCCATGTTTTCCGCTTCTTCTTGTACCCAGAAAGATTTGACATGTTTGTATTTTTCCAATAATTGATCTAATTGTTTTCCAGGGAATGGATACAATTGTTCCAATCGAATAATAGCTACATCATCACGTTTATCTTCTTTTTTCTTTTTCAATAAATCATAATAAACCTTTCCACTACAGAATAAGGCACGCGATAATTTTTTGATATTCTTATCGGTCACTTCTGCATCGTCGTAATATTCATAAAAACTATTTTCTTTGGTATCCTCAAATGCAGATAAATCAGACACACATAGTGGATGTCGCAACAAAGATTTTGGTGACATATTGATCAATGGCTTACGGAAAGGTCGAGCCAATTGACGACGAAGGGCATGGAAAAAATTAGCTGGTGTCGTGATGTTGGTCACTGTCATATTGTACTCAGCACAAAGCTGAAGGAATCTTTCCAATCTTGCACTAGAGTGCTCTGGACCTTGACCTTCATATCCATGCGGAAGCAACATGACCAAACCACTCATGCGTTGCCATTTACTTTCAGCGGCAGAGATATATTGATCTACGATCGTTTGTGCACCATTGTAAAAATCACCAAACTGAGCTTCCCAAATCACTAATGAGTTAGGTGTTGCTAAAGAATAACCATATTCAAAACCTAATACCCCAAACTCCGATAGCAAGGAGTTGAAAATTCTGAATTCACCTTGATCATCAGACATTTTGCTTAGTCGATTATAATCTTCAAAAGTTTTGGTATCATTCAAAATAGCATGTCGATGTGAGAAGGTTCCTCGCTTGACATCTTGACCACTCATTCGGATATCTTTTCCTTCTAAAAGGATGCTACCATAAGCCAATAGTTCAGCCATGGCCCAATCCAATTGATTTTTATCCAGCAATTTTCGTTTTCCTTTTAGTAAACGATGTACCTTTCTTAACGGAGTAAATCCATCTGGAATCGTCATCAAATGCTGAATGATTTTATCAATGGTATCTTTTTTAATTCCAGTGAGAGGAGAGACTTCGAAATCACTAGCATCTGTTTGTTTCTTTAAAGCTCTCCAAGCTTGTTCAGGTTCTTGAAGCACGTAGGGTAGAGGAGTTTGTTTGGTATAGTCTAATCTATCTTGTAGAAAATCCCAAAACTCTTTCTCCATTTTTTCTGCCAATTCTTTTTCTACTTGACCTCCTGTGATTAATTTTTGAGAATAGATTTGTCTTGGATTCGGATGGTCTTTGATAAAACCATACATCCTAGGTTGTGTAAACTCAGGATCATCTCCTTCGTTGTGTCCATGCTTCCGATAACAAACCATATCGATAAAAACATCGCCATTAAATAACTGGCGATATTCTGCTGCCAATTCTGCTACGAAAACAACCGCTTCTGGATCATCTCCATTGACATGGAAAACAGGCGCTTGAACTAAATAAGAGGAAGCGGTCGAATAAGTAGAAGATCGAGCGTCTTCGAAATCAGTTGTAAAACCAATTTGATTGTTGATCACAAAATGAATGGTTCCACCAGTTTCGTATCCTTTCAATTCACTCATCTGAACCGTTTCATAGACGACACCTTGACCAGCGACGGCTGCATCACCATGAATTAGAATGGGTAATATTCTATCATACTCACTATCATATAAAATGTCCGCTTTCGCTCTAGCAAAGCCCTGAACGATTGGATCTACAGATTCTAAATGAGAAGGATTCGGAACTAATTTAAGATGTACATTTTTACCGGAAGGGGTCTCGACTTGCGAGGAATAACCTAAGTGATATTTTACATCTCCATCACCAAAACTCAAATCAGGAATAGCTTCTCCTTCAAATTCATTGAATAAGTGTTCATAGGTTTTACCCATGATATTCGCCAACACATTCAATCGACCTCTATGTGCCATACCAATCACGACTTCTTCGACTTTATCTTCTGCTCCTTTATTAATAATGGCATCTAAAGCTGCGATAGTGGTTTCACCTCCTTCGAGGGAAAAACGTTTTTGGCCAACATATTTTTTGTGAAGGAAACTTTCAAAACCAACCGCACCATTTAATTTTTCTAAGATTCGCTTTTTCTTTTCGAGGCTCAAGCCATAATCATTAGCGGTTCGATTTTCGATTTTATTGCGAAGCCACATTCGTTTTTTATGATCTGTGATATGATCATATTCGTAGCCAATATTTCCACCATAGATTCTTTTTAAGCGATCGACGATTTGCTGAAGTGTGGCATTTTTTAAACCAATCTCGTTGCCAGCTTGGAAAACTTGATTGAGATCAGCATCAGATAAATCGAAATCTGCCAAATCTAAGTGAGGCTTTCGGTCAACTCTTTTTTGAATAGGATTGGTGGTAGAGGTTAAGTGACCTCGACTTCGAAATCCATTGATAACGGCTTGTACTTGGAATTCCTTTGAGGAAAAGGTAGTAGGTGCGCTAGCGTGGCCATTGCCATTGCTACTTCCATTACTTTCGCCATTAGGTAATTTGGCAAATTCAAAACCTTTGAAAAAGCTTCGCCAGCCATCTTCTACTGATTCAGGATCTTTGAGATATTGCTCATACAAAGACTCAATATAAGCTGGGTGAGCATTGAAAACGTAAGAATAATCGCTCATGAATTGATGTGTTTTAGGCCCTTTATGATGAGGAGGCGCCTTATCGTTATTATTTAATCAAATTAGTTAGATAATTTAACAGGAATTTATCTAATTGGTTACAAATATCGTAGAATAACTTCAATAATGCATAGCATTCTCGAAAAACATATACATTCGATATTATTCGCATATGTATTTCGCCTTTAAATAGCAGCTTAAATGTAAAATAAAGAACGCATTTTTCTGTGACTTTCTCTTTTTTTGAAGTCTAAATGGTACATTAAGAGCTGAAATACGCTCAAAAGAAAAAACAAACTTTACCTCCATTTATATGCGATTTAGTAGTCATTCTTTAAGTTTTAAGGGAACTTAAATGGAAAAGAACTGTTATACTACTTAGGATTAGGATTTAATTTTAGTTGACACCCACTCAAATTTAAACACACATTTGTCCAAAGTTTATTAAAATATTACTTAGAGTTATGAAAGAAAATAATTTCAATACTGCATTAGATGAACAGAACCATGATATTGAGAGTACACCATTGTATTCTGAGATGCATGATCATGTGGTTAATCAAATAGGTTCTATGAGAACGGTGGGTAATGTATTTGGAAATTTTTTCCATTACTTATCTGGTTTCATTGTAATGGTATTAGGAGGTAAGCGTAAAGACTCTGATTAACCTTGACTTTTGATTGAACAATCAAAAAAATTACAAGCCTAAGAAAAAAAGCATCCTAAACGACCTGTTTTGGATGCTTTTTTTAGATGAAAATGGATTGCTTTGTCGGTATTCCTTAAAAACAAGCCATTTAAGAGTAATTTTTTCATGAAATTGCTTCATTCTTTCCTACAAAAAACTTATCTTTGCACTCGCTTTCAATGAAAGCCTATAAATAGCATTAAAAAAAATAGAACAATTATAACATGGCTCAACATCAGTCTTCAAAAAAGAGAATTCGCCAAGATGCCAAAAAACGGATTGCAAACCGTTATTACAAGAAATCTACTCGTTCTGCAATTCAAAAATTGCGTGAAATGACAGATAAGGCGGAAGCGCAAAAATTCTTGTCTAAAGTAGTCGGTATGATCGACAAACTTGCAAAGAGAAACACTTGGCATAAAAATAAAGCGGCTAACTTAAAGGGAAAGTTAACAAAACACGTTAACGGACTATAAGTCTTATTTTTCCTATTAGTCACTGAAAAGTGTGTATGGCTACCTGCGATACACACTTTTCCTGTTTACATCTCTTATATGTAATATCCGTTATTCAATTTTCAATTCAGGCAAAATCTTGATTGAATAGCCCTCTTTCACTTCTCCACATCTTTATCTGATCGCTTCCTTTCAAAAATCAAATTTTCTCTCTATTTTTACGAACGAACGTTCATTTTTAAAGATGACCTAAGTTCAAAGCAAAAGAAATTAACTCATTATCATATGCCTAAGTTCCATTTACTCAAAGTCAAAGATATTCGCAGAGAAACGAAAGAAGCGGTTTCGGTTGCTTTTGAAGTACCAGAGGATTTAAGGGAAGACTACCAATTCATTCAAGGTCAATACTTGACGATCCGAAAAGAAATAGAGGGAGAAGAAATACGTCGTTCCTATTCGGTTTGTGTGAGTCCTTTAGAAAAAGAGTTGCGAGTAGCCATCAAAAAAGTCTATAAAGGTCGATTTTCAACTTTTGCCAATGATCAATTGAAGGTTGGTGATGTATTGGATGTGATGACACCGATGGGGCGTTTTTATACTAAGATTGAAAAAGGGCAGAAGAAAAATTATGCTTGCTTTGCTGGAGGGAGTGGCATCACGCCAGTGATTTCAATTATCAAAACAGTTTTACAAACGGAGTCAGAAAGTCGAGTGATTCTTTTTTATGCCAATAAAGGAGTTGATTCTATTATTTTTCTAGAACAACTAGAAGCACTCAAAAATAAGTACCTCGATCGCTTGACCTTACATCATATTTTTAGCGAAGAGAAATTGGAAAGTGAATTATTCAATGGGTACATCACCCCTCAAAAAACACGAGACTTTACCAAACTACTATTTAATATCAATGAGATAGATGAATACTTTGTTTGTGGTCCAGAACCCATGATGTTAGCAATTCGAGAAGGCTTAGAATCTTTAAAAGTTGCGTCCAAGAAAATACATATTGAATTATTTGCTCCTATCGGTAAAAAGATAAAACATACTGCAAAGCCAGAAGAAATTAACTTTGATCCGACGACGACGAGTAAGGCTACTATACGATTAGATGGAGATTCTTTTGAGATGCTTTTGGACTATGGTGGCGAATCTGTCTTAGATGCAGCATTGAATGCGGGTGCAGATTTACCCTTTGCTTGCAAAGGTGGAGTATGTGCTACTTGTCGGGCAAAATTGGTAGAAGGTGAAGTAAAAATGGACGTGAATTATGGCCTAGAACAAGATGAAGTCGACGCAGGTTTTATTTTAACTTGTCAATCTCATCCGCGTACTGATCGAATAGTCGTAGATTTTGATATCAAATAGCATGCAATTAAAACATATGAAAACCAGAAAACAAGTGGTATTTGAAGAAGCGACTCGCTTATTTCGAGAGAAGGGATATATGGCTTCGACGATGAGAGAGTTGGCAGAGCGAGTTGGATTAAAACAAGCTTCTAGTTTGTATAACCACTACAATAATAAAGAAGAAATTCTACAACAAATTTGTTTTGAAAATGCTCATCAATTTATAAATGGAATCAAAACGATTGATACTACCGAAACACAAGCGATCGATAAAATAAAAGCATTGATCGCCCTACATATTCGCATTGCAACAGAGGACATTAGTTCTGTCACTGTTTTTAATGACGAGTGGCGTCACTTGACAGAACCTCACTTGACAACGTTTTTATCCTTAAGAAAAGATTACGAAGAACGCTTCAAAAAAATCATCATCGAAGGAATCGAATCTACTCAATTCAAACCACTTGATCCAACTTTTATATTGTATACTTTACTCAATTCTATCAAATGGATTCATTATGGCTCCAATAAAAAAATGGACAAGAAATTACTAGAGGCTAATTTGACGAGCTTATTGCTCAATGGACTAGAGATATAATAATTGAATAATTGAATGCGAGAATTTTGAATGCCTCTATATCAAGAACCTCACGTTAAAGAGCCATTCAAAATTCAGTTATTCTAGGATTCAATGATTATCCCCTTCTTCCAACAATCGGCTAATTAGACCAGCTTATTGTTCAATGAATTAGAGATATAATAATTGAATAATTGAATGCGAGAATTTTGAATGCCCCTATATCAAGAACCTCACGTTAAAGAGCCATTCAAAATTCAGTTATTCTAGCATTCAGTGATTATCCCCCCTTCTTCCAACAATCGGCTAATTAGACCAGCTTATTGTTCAATGAACTAGAGATATAATAATTGAATAATTGAATGCGAGAATTTTGAATGGCCCTATATCACGAACCTCACGTTAAAGAGCCATTCAAAATTCAATTATTCTAGCATTCAATGATTATCCCCCTTTCTTCCAACAATCCATCACATGATCGTCTACCATTCCACAAGCTTGCATAAAAGCATAACAAATAGTGGAGCCAATAAATTTAAAACCTCGCTTTTTTAAATCCTTACTCATTGCATCCGATTCCTTACTAGTAGCAGGAAGATCAGCTAAAGTTTTGGGTCGGTTGACAATTGTTTTATGATCGGTGAATTGCCAAATATATTGATCGAAACTGCCAAACTCTTTTTGAACTTCTAAGAATATTTTGGCATTCGTAACTACTGAATTGACTTTTAGCTTATTGCGAATGATTCCTTTATTTTGTAAAAGTGTGGCAATCTTTTTTTCTTTGTATTTGATGATTTTTTTTGGATCAAAGCGATCGAATGCTTTACGGTAGTTTTCTCGCTTTCGCAAAACAGTGATCCAACTCAAACCAGCTTGCGCACCTTCTAATATCAACATTTCAAATAGCATTTGATCATCATGCACTGCTTGTCCCCATTCATTATCGTGGTAATCAATATAAAGCTGTTCAGAAAGACACCAAGAACAACGAGTTTTATTATCTTTAGTCATCATGTAAGATTTAAGGATGAAGATTTTGAACACACAATGTAGTCAATTACTTGAAAATAAAATTTGATTACAGATGTTAGCTAGGCTCTTTTTCTGAACTATTTTATAATTTTCTTAAGCCAAATAAAATGAGATACCGATTTCTCTTACTTTTCTTTTTATTTATTGTCTTGACTACAACTAGCATGTTTGCACAAAAAGGAAAAGTGATCGAAAGTTTGTCTATCAAAAGTGATTTATTAAATAGATCCGTTAATTATTCTATTTATCTTCCACCGGATTATGATCAATCGAAAAGGCATTACCCCATCGTGTATTTACTACATGGTTATACCGATGATGAAACAGGTTGGATCCAATTTGGAGAAGCCAATCGAATTGCTGACGAAGAAATTAATGCGGGAAATATTCCTCCCATGATTATTGTGATGCCGGATGCCGAGGTAACTTGGTATGTCAACGATGAAGCGGGGACAAATCGATACGAAGATTTTTTTATCCAAGAATTCATTCCTATTATTGAGAAAGAATATCGAGTTCGATCTAAAAAAGAATTTCGTGGAATTACAGGTTTGTCTATGGGCGGTTATGGCTCTTTAATTTATGCCATGAAACATCCGGACCTTTTTGTGGCCTCAGCTCCATTGAGCGCAGCCATCTATTTGGAAAAAGATGTAATCGCCTATGATCAAAAACGTTGGGACGAGGTAGAAGGCCCGATGTATGGAAAAGGAAAGGCTGGATCAGCTCGTATCACAGCGCATTGGAAAGCAAATAATCCCTTTTATATTGCCAAGAAAATGGGTAAGGAAAATTTAGCTAAAGTGGATTATTTTATCGATTGTGGCGATGATGATTTTTTATATAAGGGGAATGCTATGTTTCATATTCTCTTACGAGAAATGGAGGTCAAACACGAATATCGAACTAGAGACGGAGGACATACTTGGCCATATTGGAGAACGGCATTGCCAACAGTATTGAAATTTATAGGAGATCGATTTCATCGTTGATCTCATTCTTGTTAATTGAAAATTAATTATTAAAACTAATAAACGAAAATTTTAAAAATGAAAAAGTTATTTTTTTTATACTTGTTTGTAAACGTACTATTTAGTTCACTTTTCGCGCAAACGAAAGATCCGAAAGACACTGAAGTATGGACACCTGTACCCAGAGTCGTAACACCAGGGAATGAAAATTCCGCACCTTCTGATGCAATTATTCTTTTCGATGGAACGAGTACTGAACATTTTGTTAGTTATGATGGTAAGCCCATTCAATGGAAAATAAAAGACGGAGTTCTGGTTCCTGAAAAAGGCTTAGGCGATATATTAACGGTTCAAAAGTTTGGTGATATTCAATTACACTTGGAATGGCGAACACCTGAAATCATCGATGGCGAAGGTCAAGGTCGTGGCAATAGTGGTGTCTTTTTTCAAAATAGATATGAAGTTCAAATTTTGGATAGCTATGAAAATAAAACGTATCCCAATGGTCAAGCTGCTGCGGTTTATAAACAACATATTCCATTGGTGAATGCCTGTCGCCCTCCAGGAGTATGGCAAACTTATGATATTATTTTTAGAGCACCGCGTTTCAATAAAGATGGAATTAAAGTCGCTTCTGGAACGTTGACGGTTTTACAGAATGGGGTGTTGGTTCAAAATAATGTGGAAATAAAAGGAACCTCAGAATACATCGGGTTGCCAAGAAATGAAGCACATGGTCCAGCTCCTTTAAAATTGCAAGAACATAGTAATACCACCAGTTTTAGAAACATTTGGATTCGAGAATTATAGTCTGCTTTAGTATTAAAATTGTATTGTTATAAAACTGATTCAATAGGGCTAGAAAGCTGTGCTGAATCAGTTTTTATATAAAAAAGAGGTTCTTAGACAAATCCTGTGTTTATAGACATTCAAAAATGAAATTCAACGCTTCCTTCGGTCGCTTTTTCATCTCATTTTATGATTGTCCATACATGCGTACGTACAAGATTTGTCTAAGAAGTAAAAAAGTAAATCATGTCAGTTCAATCAAAACTTATTTTTCTTTTATGGATTATTCCTTTTTTCGCTACAGCGAAAATCACATTACCAAAAATATTTTGTGATCACATGGTGATTCAACGAGAGGTAGTCGTTCCCGTTTGGGGATGGGCAGATGTGGAAGAATCAATCGAAATTGTTTTTAAAGAAAAAGCTTATCAAACAATCGCTGATGATAATGGGGAATGGAGTATTGAATTACCTTCGATGAAAGCTGGAGGTCCTTTTGAAATGCAATTGAATGGAGCTAATGGAACACAAGTGATCAAAGACATTTGGATTGGGGACGTTTGGCTTTGTTCTGGTCAATCCAATATGGAATGGTTGGTGATCAATAGTAATGATGCTAAAGCAGAAATAGCGAATGCTAAGGATTCAAAAATTCGACATTTTAAAGTTCCTTTGACGACTAGCTATTCACCAGAGGCAGATTTGGTTGGAGGAGAATGGGAAACGTGTTCTCCAAAAACAGTAGATGAATTTACAGCAGTAGGATATTTCTTTGCACGTTCTTTACGAGCTCATCACGATGTCCCTATTGGATTGTTAAATTCTAGTTGGGGAGGAAGTCGTATTGAACCGTGGATGAGTAGTGATGCACTAGGTTACGAAAGTATTGAATCGGCAGGTAAAGAACTCAAGGCATCATCCAAGATTAAAGAGGATAAACTCCGCGCTTTTTTTAAAAATAAAATGGGAACCATTCCAACTAAAGATGAAGGACTAATTAATGGAGCAGGCTTATGGGCTGCAACGGATTATGATGATACTAAATGGATGACGATGGAATTGCCGGGAGTATGGGAAGATCGAGGCTGGCCAAAAATGGATGGGATCGTTTGGTTTCGAAAAACCGTTTTCCTTACGGAGAAAGAGGTCGGAAAAGGCATCACATTGCATCTTGGAAAAATTGATGATTCTGATATTACTTGGATGAATGGAAAAGTAGTTGGAGGAATGAAAAATGCATGGAATGAAGATAGAATTTATAAAGTCGAAGCGAAAGATTTACAAATTGGAAAAAATGTGATTACCATTCGAATAGAAGACGAAGGATATAATGGAGGACTTTATGGAAAAGCGGAGTCATTGGCTTATCATAGTTCAGATCAGGTCAAATCTTTAGCCGGAGAATGGAAGTATAAAATAGCTAAAGTAGATTTAAATTTGGCTTTAGCTCCTAATCATACGCCGACTTTATTATACAATCAAATGATTCATCCCATTTTAAAATTTCCAATCAAAGGAGCGATTTGGTATCAAGGTGAATCTAATGCTGGTGGACAGGATGCAATAGATTATAGGGCAGAATTTCCAAAAATGATTGAGGATTGGCGGCAAAGGTGGTCCTGCGGAGATTTTCCATTTCTATTTGTACAATTAGCTAATTTTTTAGCGCCAGATTTACAACCAAGCCAAAGTGATTGGGCCATTTTGAGAGAATCACAGTCAAAAACATTATCTGTTCCTAACACGGGCCAAGCGGTTATTATTGACATCGGAGATGCAGATGATATTCATCCAAGGAATAAACAAGATGTCGGATTGCGTTTGGCATTAGCTGCGCGACATTTGGCTTATCAAGAAGAATTAGTGTATTCAGGACCGGTATATAAATCGATGAAAATAGAGGGGAATCAGATTCGACTGCAATTTAAGCATGAGGGAAGTGGCTTGATTGCCAAGGATAAATACGGCTATTTGAAATCTTTTGCAATAGCAGGAGCGGATCAAAAATTCGTTTGGGCGAAAGCCCGATTAGAAGGAAACGAGGTCATTGTTTGGAGTGATAACATTGTAAAACCCGTAGCAGTTAGATATGGATGGGGAAACAATCCAGATGATGCAAATTTATATAATAAAGAAAATCTGCCTGCAAGTCCTTTTAGGACGGATACTTGGAAATAAAGAATTACTTAGGAGTATGCAATTAATAAATTGTAACAAAGGTGAGAATTTGTTTTTTCTTTAATCAAGGCAAAAAACATAGACGATGCAGGGCATCGGCGAGGCTTTTTAACGCTGAGTAAAGGAACAAGAAAACTCAAACTGTTATAAGTTATTATTTTCATGTTCCTTAAAAGGCAATTATAATGATTGTAAACATTTTGGTTGGTGAGAAAAGCCTAATATATGTCGTATGTTATGAATATTTAAAATAAATATTTATTTGTAGCTAAATTTGGTCTAAAAAATCAATTTATTCCTTATGTTTAGTTGGATGGAACGAAAATTGAAGTATTAAAGGACAACCAATTAGACATATTTTAATTCATGTATGTAACATGGTCATTCAATCAAGAGTTTAAAAGACTGCTTGTCATCTAAGTGATGTTCATTTTATGGAAATACGAATATTTATTTTATTACTAGCAATAAGTACCTTATCTTTTTTTGGCTGTCAGCCAGAAGATGGTAAAGGAGCAATGGTGGAACCGGAGGCTCGTGAAATCTTGTCAATAGGAGGGAAGAAGTCCGAAAAAGTGGTCAATGTTAAGAAACACTTCAAGAAAGGACAAGTGATTGATCATCTCAATAATGTTCCTGTTTTTTATAATGGAAATGCCTACAGTGGAGATGGCAGACATACCTCTGATGATGGATATAATTATGGTTTGAAATGGCAATGTGTAGAATTTGTCAAACGCTATTATTACGATTATTTAGAACATCCAATGCCCAATACTTATGGTCATGCTAAGCATTTCTTCAATCCTGAAGTGATAGATGGCGCCATGAATACTCAACGAAATTTACGACAATTTAAAAATGGCGGTGTATTTAGACCTCAGGTCAATGACATCCTTGTTTTTGAAGGACGAGAGTATGGGCATGTCGCTATCATTTCAAGAGTGTTGAGAGACGAAATTGAAATTACACAGCAAAACGTTGGACGATCTAGCCGTCACCGAATCAAGTTACTTCATAAGAAGGGCCGGTATTATTTGATGAATCGATCTGCTCTAGGTTGGTTGGGCAAGAGATAATAAAACAATTTTAAATTCTAATATCCTTCCCGTTTATATTTTATTGACCTAAATTATCTTCGCGACACAGCGATTATTCTCTTTTTTCTGTTATGTTATCGGTTCATAATTGAACCTTATTGTATCTTTATAGCCATTTTAGAACGATAGTGCATTAAAAACAAACAGAAACATGAGAATAATTGTATTGATCTTAAGTGTATTTATTTTTCAAAACATAACAGCTCAGGAGACGAAATCAACGGAAAAGATCTTTTCTGTCGTAGAGCAAACGCCTAGATTTCCTGGCTGCGAGGGAGCAGCAGTCCCAGATATAGAACGAAAAAATTGTGCGGACCGAAATATGTTAGGTTACATTTATCAAAATATTCAATATCCGCAAGAAGCGCTCGATAATGAAATTGAAGGTAGAGTGGTCATTCGTTTTGTGGTAGAAAAAGATGGAAGTATTTCTAATGCAGAAGTAGTGAAAGATATCGGTGGAGGATGCGGAGCTGAAGCCGTTCGAATCATAGGATCTATGAACGAATTGGAAGAAAAATGGACCGCAGGTTTGAATAAAGGTGTAGCTGTAAGGACATTGGTTAACCTACCTATAAAGTTTAAAATCGAAAAAGCACCAGAGTATTTTATTGATGGTAGAGATACCGTTTGGGTGCAATTTGACACACCACCAGTATTCGACGAGGGCATTGATCAACTGGATCAATATTTAAAAAGTAACATAGTGTATCCTAAAGAAGGTAATGATAGTTGTTTGGTTGGGGTAATGGATTGTTCTACCTTGATTCGAGATAATGGCCAAGTTTTGGTTTTGGATATTAAAGATTATAATGATTTAGGTTTTGATTATCAAGGAGCAGCTACGAAAGTAATTATTGGATCTATGGACAAATGGCAACCTGCGGTTTATCAAAATAGAAAAGTCACCACAGGTTATGACATTCGATTAACCATGACACCAGATAGTAAAGCTTGTGCCAACAGAATAGAAGAATTTGAGTCATCTTACGAAATCCTTGCTGAAGGAATCCGTTTGTATGGAGAAGACAAAAAGGAAGAAGCTTTGGTAGAATACAATAAGGCTTTAGCATTATTTCCTCAAAATGCAGAGTTTCTTTTGTTACGTGGGCAGGCATTGTTAGAAATGCAAAGAGTAGAGGAAGCTTGTAAAGATTTAAAAGAAGTAAAAAGAAGGTTGATTGATAATGTTTACAATAATCTAATTCCTTTGATTTGTATAGAAAAAGAACCTAGCCCAGAAGAAGTGAAAGAATAAGCAAGCTTTG
>CAYTVR010000144.1:13417-17927 GCA_964441245.1 uncultured Saprospiraceae bacterium
GTTTCAATGACTTTTTTTGATCTTTTAGATTTATCCTAAGGATTTATTTTTTTCTAGGTCGTTTGCGATGGACATAAGCGTCCGGGTAACGGTTATTGACTAATTTTCTTTTAACAGAATTAGCTTCACCAAGGCTATTGTATCTTGCCGCACAAAGGGTATGGTATTGAGAGAAATCAAAAATGACGATTTCAGCATCATCATATCCTGCTTTTTGTAGTTTTCGTAATTCTGATTTAGCATTTGCTTCGCTTAAGTAAGAAGCTGCAACCACTAAATATTTTGATGAA
Source organism: uncultured Saprospiraceae bacterium (assembly GCA_964441245.1). Classification (GTDB taxonomy): domain Bacteria; phylum Bacteroidota; class Bacteroidia; order Chitinophagales; family Saprospiraceae; genus JALZUU01. The sequence continues at coordinate 13,708 of CAYTVR010000144.1, forward strand.
TTACTAGAACTGCTACTACTCTGTGAAAAACTGTTCCGCGATTTATTTACCGCTGCTGCTTCATCTTCTGCATCTAAATCAGCTGTTAAGTCGTCGCTTGTTTCATCCACATCTGTATCTGCTTCATCCATAGCCGCTCTTTTCGCAGCAGCGACATCATCTTCATCAAGATCTTCATCATAAAGGTCACCTTCATCACTGTTGTCATCATCGCCATCTATGTCTTCATCACTATACAAGTCATCAAGATTAGCTGGTTCATCGTCTGCACTAGTTGAAGTGATTGGATTCTCAACAACATCGGTTAGATTTTTAGAGTTACATGTTTTTGCAACCGTAAATATCCAGCCGCCAACAAGAAAGATGAATAAGGCGATAAGAAGGTATTTCAATAGTCCGCTCATAGTATTTTAATTTTTATTAAAGAAAAAGCAAGAAAGAGTCATCTCAAAAGGTCGTTCTTGCTCAAAATAGTTATCTCAAGCCAAAATTAGGGAATATTCATTAATTCTACAACTTAATACGCACCCTACTATTATTCAACTCTAGTTGAAAAGTAAGAGAATGATCATAGAAGCTTTGCCAAATAAATGCTAATAATGATTGAAAATGAAAAAAGTCATTACGCTAATATTAACGTAATGACTTGGAAAGCAAAAATGTTATAGTTTATTATTTACTATATACGTAGGCACTGATATTATGATCTGACTCTAAGCTATTGGCCAAGACTTCAGCATCAGTACGAGAATGGTATCGACCTACGCATAGTTTTTTATATCGAGATTGACCAAATTGGATAATTTCAGCAGGCAAACCTAATTGTTGTAATTGAGCTTGCTTACTAATCACAAAAGTTTCATCCGTATATGCACCAGCAATAACTAAATAGGGTGCTTGATTTCCAATTGAATGTGGATTTTCTTTGATGGTAGCCAATTCCATGAATTCCTTCATATTCAAATGTTCTGATTGTAGAGCAGATGAAATCCCTTTTTCCTGATGAGGAAGTGCTTTGTTGACCAATAAAGCTTTGGCTTCTAGTTGATGCGGATAGTAGTGATCTTTATCGCTGTTTAATTTTTTATTGGACTCCGGCGTATAAGTATGGAGGACAATCGAGTATTTGCTCTGATACCAAATAAAAGCGCTGTTGATCAGAATTAAGGAGAATACAAGCCCTAAAAGGCCGCATAAGATAGCGGTAGTGTTGAGTTGTTTGTTCATGGTAAAATAAATGTTTGTTCAAAAAAGTCAAATAAGTGTTCTTCTCTTTTATGTAAAAAAGGAGTATAAGTTGCAGAAAAAAAGTTAAATATTTAAATAAATTAAATATTTAACTTTTAACTATGACATTTTGATTACGATGTTCAATCCAATAAAAAAGCGGAATGATCATGGACCATTCCGCTTTTTTATTGGAAGTTTGAAGTACGTTCTTTTAGAGCAATACTTATCTTTTTTGATGATGTATATAGGATTCTATGTTCAAGTCATTTAACTTGGCCACCATCATTTCAGCTCCAGGGCGACCTTTATAGCGACCAGCGGCTACTGCAACTGATTTTTTATTAGGAAATTGAAAAGTACTAGCGTTGGTACAGCCTAGTTTTTTTAGTCGAGCTACTTCTGATTTTGCAGCAGCAGGCGTTGAAAAGGCACCTGCGATAACTACAAAAGGCTTAGTAATAGCAGCCCTTTTTTTCTTTGCCGTAGTTTGATTATAATCACTTGGTTTCTTTTTATTGACCGCTTTTTTAAGTGCTGTAGACGCCTCCTTTTTAACCGCTTCTCCTTTTTCGGTTGAAGCATCGGTAGCCTTATCTCTTTTTTGTGCGAGTGCCATTTTGGCTTTTGCTTCCGTATTTTCTAAAGTAGCTGCGCTTGCTGTTTTTAAATCTTTATCTGCGTCAGTTGTAGAAGTCTCATCAGTGATATCGTCACCAATATTTCCCTTTTCGATATTTTCGTCATCATACTCGTCATGTTCATAGGGAGCTTTTTCGTCGATCTCTTCCTCCTCTTTGAATAAATCCTCTTTGCTTTCTTCGCTCGTTTCACTAGTCAATTGCTCATCTTTAATAGATTTGACTCCTCCTTTTATTGCATTGACGGCATTTTTCCCTTTTTCAGTTACGATTTCCCCCGCATCAGCAATGAATTCGCCTACCTTTGTACCACTTGCTTCAAGAGCAGTAGTAGCTGGTTTTGCTTTGCTTCCCAAGTAAGCGATTCCTTTTATTCCAAAAAAAATGAGCGCAATAAGCGTAATTAGAATAAGTAGATTGCCAATAATTTTCATAATATAAATTGTTTTTTTATTAACCTTTGATAGAATGCCTGCGAGTAGAACTGTTGTAAGTTTATAACACGCTTTATAGACGTTAGATTTTATGGGAGTAACAAAAAGTAAATTTGAATGTTTGAATAATGCAGATTTCTTGCCAAATTAAATAAATTTCTTTTGTCTCGCAAGTTCTTAAATTTAATAATTGAATGCCTTAATGTTTGAATTTTGAATGGTCTTTTATGGCGAATTTCACTTTAGAAGGCCATTCAAAATTCAAGCACTCCTCACTCAAATAGTCTTTGTTGTAAACTTTTTTTGACTGGAGCGTTTTTTTCAATGACTTCCATTTCTACTAAATTTCCTTCTAGGAAAAAGTGAATAATGGTTTGTATAGTTATATTTGGAAAAGATGATTGAAGCGCTTTTTTGCAAAGATAAAACCAAGGAGCCTTTTCAAACACTTGTTTTTTCTGCTGCTTCAAATCTCCATAGACATCATTGTTTTGTAAAACGATGAGGCCACTCGATGTTTCAATCAGAAAATCAATTTCAGTTTCAAATAGTCTTTTTTGATAGTGAAAATGAATTGGAAATTGTCTATGGATTTTTTTGATTTCAAATAGCTTATTCAGATGGCTAAAAAATTGATCAGAAACTTGTAACAAAGTCGGCGCATCGATTAGTTCATCTGCTTCATATCTTTCCATTAAAAGTTCTGCCATGCTTGCACGTTGCAGATTCGAATCTTGGACATCATCTGCTCGTAAAAAAGCTTGTACCGTTTGAGCTAAGTACAAAGATTGATTTTTCTCTGCAAGACTTAATCGAGGCCCTAAATCAATAGCCTTTTGATGACTGATTTTTAATTTTCCTTTTTTAAATTCTTTGTTTGGCTCTGTAATCAAATAGGCCAAATGATCTTGCTGTCCTGCTCTTTTATCAAGGAATAAAATAGGGGTTTCTGTCGGTTCAGTTTCCTGAAAATCTCTAGGAAAAATCCGTACCTCTATATCCATTACAATCGGACTATTATTCCACTCCCACGGCGTTTCTATACTATTCACATCCAAGGTCGGAAAATCTTCTTGGCCTTCATGCCAGCAACGATTTAGCCACTTCGTTGGTTTTTCCCTTGTGGGGAAAACAAGATAATCTCGTGCTCTAGTGATACCGACATAAAGCAACCGAGCTTCCTCTTGCAAAGCTTGTTGATAGGCTTCTTTCTTCTCTTCACTGGCATTGATTCTTTCTTCTAATTGAGTACCTCTAAACTGATCAGAATAAGGATTAATCCAATATCTCAACCATCGATTTCCTAAAATATTATCTAGATTTACCTCCGGTGTTTCTGCGACAATATTCATACCCCAGACCTTATCTCGAAGGTTACCTTCTAAGCTAGAGCAAATGACGACGGGCCATTCCAAGCCTTTACTTTTATGATAAGTTAAAACATTGACGGCATCCATTCCATCTCCTGAACCTTGCTCATCTGCATCCTTGGCTTCCAACTCATTTAGATACAATAAAAAACCACCAAGGGAAGCTGCCGTATGCAATCTGTTACAAGCTTCCTCGTATTTCAAGGCAAAGCGACGAAGTACATCGACATTATCCATTCGTTGCGACATTTTTCCCCAACTAGCAATGATTCGACGGAGGTCCAATTCCTCCATTACCAAGTTTAGGATTTCTGTGCTAGATAGTTCTATGACTTTAGGTCTGAGTTCATTTAGTTTTTTGATAAACGGATTTTCTTCAGCCCAAAGTTCTCGTTTTTTTTGTACTAAATCCTGCGCTTCTCGCGCTAAAAAGTCTAAACGATCATCAATGATTTTTTCAATGTTTTGATCACCAGCTAACAATAAAATTTCTGCCACAGATAAACTATCAGAGCGATACAAAATATATTTTAGACAAGCTAAAATTA
>CAYTVR010000145.1:0-17588 GCA_964441245.1 uncultured Saprospiraceae bacterium
CAGTGAAGCCGATTCTTCAATCCATGATGGCGGAGGGATATGCGACTTATTTAAACAATAATTATTGGCAATTTCAAAATAGAACAGAGACCCCTACTTTCAAAGCTGATGATATTCAAACCTGGACCATCAATCAATTATTAGAGGAAAGTAGAAATTTGTATTTGGCGTCTTTAGCCTTTCAAGAAAGTGAAAATGTAAAAATCGAAGATTTTACTGCGATCTTGACCGAAGGTAGAAATGAAAAAGGTCTACGTCCAACTTTATTTGATTTTTTAGCGCATAGAGCTATTGATCATTTTATGAATGCAAGAGCTTTATTAAATGAGCCTGCCCATAAATTTGTGATTAATGATCAAGCGGCTTTTGCGAAAGCAGCTGATTTTGCCAATCATCAATTTGAAACTAAAGACACCAATTCTGCAAAGTATCAAACCATCCTTTTATTTCAAAGATTGATTCAAGCACATCTAAAAGATGCCAACCCAGCTCCATTGGTTGATGCAGATTTGAAGCGATTAAAATTTATGCATACCAACGCCATCCTTGACGGAAAAGAAGCAGCGTATAAAAGTGCTTTAGAAGTTTTACAACAAAAATATACTATGAATTCGGTCAGTGCCGAAATAGATTATTTGATCGCACAGCTTCATTATCAAAAAGGACAACAATATAGTCACAAAGAAAATCCAGATTTACAATTTGAAACCAAAAAAGCTTTCGAGATTTGTGAGAAAGCCATCAAGGCATTTCCAGACTCTTATGGTGCTAAAAATTGTCGCTCCCTCCAACCTCAAATTCTTCGTAAAAATCTATCCGTTCAAACGGAATTAGTCAACGTTCCCAATAAACCTTTTTTGGCTTATGTGGAATATCAGAATGTATCTAAAATATGGTTAAGGTTGATAAAAATAAATCCCGAGGATCGTTTTTCATTCAATGAAATGAATCAAAAAAATAGGATGGCAGCTTTTAAAAAATTAGATCCAATGAAAAGCTGGACTTTAGATTTACCAGATGATGGGGACTATCAAAGACATGCTACTGAATTTAGAATAGATGCCTTAGCTCTTGGATCTTATCTTTTATTGGCGAGTGACAATGCTGAATTTAGTGGTGACTGGAAAGGTCTAGCTTATTTATATACCAACGTTTCTAACATTTCTTTTTGGAATCGAAATGGAGATAAAAAGGGAATTTCTTTTGCTATGGTTGATCGAACAACAGGTAATCCACTAAAAAATGTAAATGCACAGTTTTATATTCAAACTTACAATCAATCCACTCGAAGACGAGAATACAAAAAATGGAAAAAAGGCATCAGTGATGCAAATGGTTTTATAGAAATGCCGAAAAATAAAGAACGAAGTTTTCATGCAAAATTTACTTTGGGCGATGATGTACTTTATTTGGATGATAATTTTTATAGCTATGGCCGTTCTCGAAATCAAAATGAATATCAAACGAGTCACTTCTTTTTGGATCGAGCGATTTATAGGCCGGGGCAAACGGTATATTTTAAAGTGCTCGCTGTAGAAACAGATAAAAATAGGATGCCAAGCATTATGGCCAATAAAAAAATAGAGCTTATGTTCATTGATGCGAATTATCAAGAAATTGAAAATTTAAGTTTAAGAACCAATGAGTATGGAACGGTGAATGGTTCGTTTACTGCTCCTCGAACAGGATTGTTGGGACAAATGTCGATTAGAAGCTCAATTGGTGGAACTACTCATTACTTTCGGGTAGAAGAATATAAACGACCTAAATTTGAAGTGACCTTCGATCCCGTAAAAGAAGGATATCGATTGGAAGAAGAAGTTACCGTAAAAGGAAAAGCCAAAGCATTTGCGGGGTCAAATGTCGATGGAGCTAAAGTAAAATATAGAGTGGTGCGTCAGGTCAGTTATCCTTATTATCCGTGGTGGAGATATGGCGGTTTTTATCGACCAAATCGTGGATCGACTATGGAAATTATCAACGGAGAAACGACGACTGATGAAACAGGTGCATTCGAAATTAAATTCAAAGCACTAGCAGATCAAAGTATTGATCCGAAGGATCAACCACAATTCAATTATCAAGTTTCAGCTGATGTGGTAGACATCACCGGGGAAACAAGGTCAAGTACTACTTCGGTTGCTGTAGGATATGTTGCCCTTGATTTGAGTGTAAGGATTGGAGCTGAAATGAATCGAGATAGTTTGACTAAAATCATTATAAGTTCTAAAAATTTAAATGGAGAATTCGAACAAGCGAAAGGAAAAATTGAAATTGCTTCCTTAAAATCTCCTGGTAAAATATTCCGAACTAGATTCTGGTCAGCACCAGATCGCTTTACGATGACCAAAGAGGAGTTTAATAAAAACTTTCCTTTAGATTATTATCAAGATGAAAACCTGATGCAGAATTGGCCGATTGAAAAGTCAATTTGGTCTACGAATTTTGATACTAAAGAGAATGCAGCACCCAAGGTGGATGGTGCCTCTTTGCCCCTTGGAAGTTATGTCATGATCGTCACTTCCGAGGATAAGTATGGTACGCCAGTCGAACTGAAAGAATATTTTACCTTATACGATTTAGGGGATAAAAAAGTACCCGCTACGAAAGTTGCTTTTAGTGTTTTAAAGCCATTGGTTTATGAGCCAGGTGAAACTGCTCGTCTTCAGATTGGTTCTCCAAAATCACCTATCCAAGTTTTATTTGAATTAGAACACGATGGAGAAATAGTAAAAAGAGAATGGTTGACAGTTAATGAATTGAGAGAAATTCCAATAGCTATTGAAGAAAAGCATCGAGGAAATTTACAGTATTACTGGAGTTTTGTAAAAGACAATCGCTCTTATAATCAAATGCAAACAATACAAGTACCTTGGACCAATAAAGAACTTTCATTTGAGTATTCGACATTTCGGGACAAACTTTATCCAGGTCAAAAAGAGGAATGGAGCATTAAAATATCTGGGGATAAAAAAGAAAAAGTAGCTGCCGAAATGTTAGCGGGTATGTATGATGTCTCCTTAGATGCTTTTGCGCCAAATAATTGGGCGCTAAATTTATATCCAACCACTTATCGTCAGAACAGTTGGCAAGTAAGTAATTTTACCACCATACGATCTACTTTGATGGCGCGTAATTGGAATAAAAATGTCGGTGGACAGCATCGACGATATCAAGAGCTGAATTGGTTTAGTTTTCAATTTTATCGACAATATCGAAGTCGTCGATATAGATTGGAACAAAAAAAATCTAAGGTGATGTTGAGAGGTCAAGCACCGATAATGGATTCTGGAGGGGCTCCTCCAATGCCTGAGGCAGCACAAATGGCACCAACGGAGCCTGAGTATGAAGAAGTTGCGGTGACTAGAAATGAGGTGAATGCAGCTGAATTTGCAGATCATGTAGACGAATATGATATTACTAATAAACCTGCACCAACTGATTTTTCAGATGTAAAGGTTCGAACTAATCTCAATGAGACGGTTTTCTTTTTCCCAAATCTGATGACAGATAAGGATGGAAATATCATTGTTAAGTTTACCATGAATGAAGCCTTGACCCGGTGGAAGTTTTTAGGATTAGCGCATACCAAAGATTTAAAATTCGCTACGACGGAAAAGGAAGTAGTGACGCAAAAAGATTTGATGGTGATGCCCAATGCGCCACGCTTTGTTCGAGAAGGAGACGAGATTGAATTTACCGCAAAGGTAAGTAACCTCACCCAAGTGGAAATGAACGGAAGTGCCGTTTTAGAATTGTTTGATGCTTTGACCATGGAACCTGTCGATTTATTATTAGAAAATAAAAATGCGACCATTCCTTTTTTAGCGAAAGCTGGACAATCTGCTGGTCTGTCTTGGAATCTTAAAATTCCTACTGGAAAGGTCCTGGCCTTGACTCATCGCGTAGTGGCTAAGGCTGGAAAATTTTCTGATGGTGAAGAAAATTCTGTCCCCGTATTATCTAATCGGATGTTGGTCACAGAAACCAAACCATTGCCAATTAGAGGCAAGCAAACAAAGTCCTTCAAATTCGAAGCGATGGATAAAGCCTCGAAGTCGAATACTTTACAACATCATCAATTGACAATGGAATTCACTTCCAATCCTGCATGGTATGCCGTTCAAGCTTTGCCTTACATGATGGATTATCCATACAAATGTACAGAGCAAATATTTAGTAGATATTATGCGAATAGCTTAGCAAACTCGGTCGCTAATGCACATCCAAAAGTCAAAAGAGTTTTTGATCAATGGAAAAATACAGATGCTCTAGAAAGTAATTTAACGAAAAATCAAGATTTAAAATCTGCCTTATTAGAAGAGACTCCTTGGGTCTTGCAAGCGCAAAGCGAAGCGCAACAAAAGCGTAACATTGGTTTACTGTTTGACCTCAATAAAATGAGTTATGAACAAGAGCAGGCGATTGCAACTTTGGTACAACGACAACAAATCAATGGCGGATTTTCTTGGTTTCCAGGTGGTAGAGATTCATGGCACATCACGCAACATATTTTAGAAGGAATGGGGCATTTAAATGAGTTGGGAGTGAGCAGCATTAAAGAAGATCCACGACTTCAAAAGTTAACTAATCGAGCCATAAAATATGTCGATGATAGGGTAGTAGAGCAGTATGAAGAATTGGTACGAAAAGTGAAAGAAGGGAAGGCAAAATTAGAAGACAACCATTTGGGATCGTTGATTATTCACTATTTGTACACCCGTTCTTTTTATCGCTCGGCTGAATTTTCTGCTAAGGCAAAAGAAGCACACGAATATTATTTATCACAAGCGGATAAGTATTGGTTGAATCGAGGACCCTATCAAGAAGGAATGATTGCACTCGGTTTGCATCGGGCTAAATATGGAACTGCTCCAGCAAAAATTGTGAAATCACTCAGAGAAAGATCCTTGAATAATGAAGAGATGGGTATGTACTGGAAATATGAAACGGGATATTACTGGTATCAATTACCCATCGAAACACATGCTTTGATGATCGAAGTTTTTGATGAAGTAGCTGGCGATGAAAAAGCGGTGGATGATCTTAAAGTATGGTTGTTGAAAACCAAACAGACCACGCATTGGAAAACCACCAAAGCAACGGCTGCTGCCGTATATGCCTTGTTACGAAGAGGAGGCAATTGGTTGTTGGAAGATCAACCTTTAGCTATCACTATTGGTGGAAAAACGCTCGATCAAAGTATGATCAAGAAAGAAGCAGGTACTGGTTATTTTAAAACTACTTGGAACGGCGAAGAGATCAAAAATGAAATGAGTGAAGTCAAAATTATCAATCCAAACAATGTGGTTGTCTGGGGCGCTATGTACTGGCAATATTTCGAACAACTAGATAAGATTGAGACTTTTGAAGAAACGCCTTTGACTATAGTCAAACAATTGTTTCGCGAAGAAAATTCTGACAGTGGTCCCATCATGAAACCGATTGATGAAGGGAATGAATTGATGCCTGGAGATAAAGTAAAAGTACGAATTGAACTTCGAGTGGATCGTCCAATGGAATATGTACATATGAAAGATATGCGAGCCAGTGGTTTCGAACCGATCAATGTTTTGAGTTCTTACAAATGGCAAGGAGGACTTGGTTATTACGAAAGTACCAAGGATGCGTCTACCAATTTCTTTTTCTCCTTTTTGCCTAAAGGTACCTATGTTTTTGAATACCCATTAAGGGTCAATCACAAAGGAGATTTTTCAAATGGTATCACCACCATTCAATGTATGTACGCACCAGAATTTAGTAGCCATTCTGAAGGAATTCGAGTGAAGGTGAGATAGCTAGTGTTAAAGTATCAGGGTGTTAAAGTGTTCTGTTTTCAAGAGGATTTCAACACTCTCATACCGATAACTAACAACTAAAATATTTTATAATTAATCTTAAAACTCACGAATAAATCTGGATAGTGATAAGTTCCAGGCATGTTGATTGGATTGAAGATGTTGGTGGACAAACCTCTATTGATTTCTCCGTCTTCCGGAAGGCCATCCATAGTGACTTTGAGTATTCTCATACCGATACCTAAGGCTAATTCAATAAAAATATGATCCGAAAAAGGAAAGACCTTTCCACCCAAAATATAGCCGGCATGAGTTTCATTGAGAACAGTCAATGAAACAATTTCTTGATAAGTCCTGTCGTTTCGCCAAATAGGTGTACTACCACTTGCTTGGACTCTTTTGTACATGTGTTGGATTCCTCCAAACATATTATTACTCAGACGTTTTGGATTAGTTCCGTAAAAGCGATATTCCGACTTTAATTTATAGCCTTTAAAATTAGTGTTTGGTCGACTGAAAAGATTGGAAATATAACCGTATTCAATTTGAATAGCTTGAGCCTTAAAAGTTTTTGCCTCGACGGCAAATTGAATGGCAGTCGTTCGAGATATTAAGTTTAGAGGAACAAATTTTATAGCAATATTTGGTCGATAAACTTCTGGTAATCCCATTTGTTTTTCTTTGACTTGAGCAATGGCACTAGAAAAAAGAAAGGTCAAGATAACCGACAAAAAATAAATTTTTTGAATCATGTTCCGTAAGGGATTTCAGCTACTAAACGAATATTATCTAAATCGCTATAATCAAATTGATAGACATTGTCTGGACCAACAACTAATAATAATCCGTCCAAAGGAATCACGTCAAAAGTAGTAAAATTATCGAAATGCTTGATGAGTTGAAGATCTTCGGGATTGCTAACATCAAATATTTTTAAGCCTTGATCATTATCACAAACAAATAATGTTGTCCCATCTAATCCAACACCTTTAGGAGCACTCATTTCATATTCTTGAATCAATAATGGATTGGTGATATCTTCAATATTAAAAACTTTCAGCACATTAACATTCACTTCAATGGTACCACCTCCGCATGGTCTGTCGACTCTTGAAAGAGAATTAAGGGTTACGTAAGCATGGGTCTCATTCGCCACTACGGGATCACAAGCGAAGGTGTCGAAAGTATCAAAATAAGGGGTAACTGATAAAGATTGAGGCAAACCATTTTCCATAATTTGGTAAATAAAAAGTCCTGCTCCAGAGCCAATAAATAATTTATCTTCGAATCTAAAAATACTCTCTATTCGATCACCGACGGTTTGTTGATCGACTTGTTGAGGGAATGCTGGGTCTGATACATCGAATGTCTTGATCGAAGAATCGTCGACGATGTACATAAAATCACCTACCACCAAAAATCGAGCGTAAGAACCAGCCACACCTGTGTCAGATCCACTTGGTTCAAAACCAGCATCATTGGCACATGAAATAGAAAGAAGTAGGAGAAAAGAAAGGAGAAGAAATTGATATATTGATTTCATTAGAAATTGCTTTTAAAAGAATTGAATGGTGGTGTTTTTAATGTCTTCACTTTTGTGAAAACGAACTAACGAATGCAACTTGGATTTTCTAAGCTAACTGATTCCCAACCGACAACAATGCCTTTATTAGGATCTATGCATTCAAAGTATCCACTAAATCCATCAGGAAAACTTTTTTTACGGCTAGAGTAAAGATCTTTTGTCCGACTTTTTAGTTCAATATTCTGCAAATTACTGATATCGATGGCCACTAGGTCGGTAACATTATCCGCATAAAGAATATTACCTTTGATGGCAATATCTTCATTTCCTGTGATTTGAATAAAACCAATGGCTATTGGATTTGCAGGATCGGTATTATCAAGAATATGAATTCCTTTATATCGTTCGTTGACGAAAATGTAAGGATCTTTGTAGTAGATTTTACCTAAGTTTCGGATAGGTTGAGGGTCGGTGGCGATAATTTCATCCCAATTCTCTGCTGGAGCGTAAATTGGGCGAACGCCTTCGACGATACCAACTTCTTCAGTATCTTCAAATTCTATTACATCACAACCAACACAAAATAGGATAGTGATCAAAAAAAAGGGTAGGAAAATTTTCATAGCTATTATAATTAAAAAACATTTTAGTCAAAACGTTCGTTACCTGTTTAATGCTGCTTTCGCAGAAAATTGCACTCAAATGCTTTACTTGAATCATTATTTCAACCATTTTTATCGTAAAATATTGTAGAATGGTCGAGAAAAACGGTTTGATATTTAAAAGAGACTTATCATTGTAAAAAAAAGGGAAATGTTTAAAGGAACTAAATTAATATTTTCGATATTGCGGAGTACAAAAAATAATAATAAAAAAATGAGTAATCCAAACGAAGATCGTTCAAAACAAGCGGATAACATTATTCGCAATCATATCATTTGGTCCATGGGAGCTGGAATGATTCCAGTACTTGTAGCTGATATTTTTGCAGTGAGTGCGCTCCAATTGGATATGATCCGTCAACTATGTAAAGTCTATGAAATAGATTTTCAAGAAACCCAAGGCAAGGCAATTGTCACTTCATTGACTAGTTCTACATTAGCTAGAGTTGGAGCAGGTAGTTTGGTGAAATTGATTCCTGGAATTGGAAGTTTATTAGGAGGGGTCACTGTTTCAGGTTTTGCCGGAGCATCGACTTATGCATTAGGAGAAGTATTTAAAAAGCACTTCAATTCTGGAGGAACCATTTTGGATTTTGATCCGGGTCGATTGAAAAAATATTACCAAGAAAAATTTGAGAAAGGCAAGAAAGTAGCCAAAGATTTATCTGATTCTGAAGTAGCTGTTGAATCTGAAGTGGAAGAGGTAGTAGAGGATGTTACAGTCGTAACGACTGAACCTAAAAATGATTCAGAGCCTATTAAATTAGATAAAAAAGATACAAGTGATGGGATCATCTCACGCTTAAAAGAATTAGGAGAATTAAAGTCTTCAGGAATCATTACGGAAGAAGAATTTGACAAAATGAAGCAAAAATTGCTTAAGGATTTTTAAAATAATATTTAAGGTGTTTTGGTTAACCAAATTCATTTGGTTATTAAAGCGAAGTTTTAAAAAGGAGAAAACACCTTCTAAGTTATTTAGACCAAACAAAATCAGAAAGAGCTAATAAAAAAGTCAGCTACCGAAATTCGATAGCTGACTTTTTTTAATTCGATAACTTCTATCTGATCAATGTCAATTCACCTTGTTCTACTATTTCTTTGCCGTCTGGCAATTGTACAGTAATCTGATAAAGGTAAACATCAGAAGGAGCCATTTTATCTTTATGAAATCCACTCCAACGATGGTTGACACCACTTCCTTCATGAACCAACTGTCCCCAACGATTGTAAAAGCGAGCATTGATCACATTGATGTTTCGACCCTGCACGACAACTTGGAAATAATCATTCACGCCATCGCCATCTGGTGTAAAAGCATTTGGAATTGCGTATTCAGGTTCCAAAATATCCAAAGTGATTTGTTGCTCATCTTCACATCCCAGATCATCGGTCACGGTGATACCATAACTGACTGTTGGAAGCTCCAAAGGTTGAACAATGATATCTGGCGTAGTTTCTCCAGTGCTCCATTCGTACACTATACCTGTACTAGGATCCGTCTCGACATTTAAGGTAACTTCAGTTCCCTGATAAATAGATTCTTCTGGATCAAATGAAATGGCTGATATATTAACACCATCCACCACTTCCACTGTCACCATTCGTTCAGGAAAATCACAACCATTCTCATCTACAAAAGCGACCGTATAAGTCGTAGTTTCTGTCAAGTCATCTAGTGTAATTTCATCTCCTGTTTCATCGATGGGTTGCCAAGTGAAGGTACCCGATTCAGATGCATTGGCGCTAAGCGTGGCCATAGTGCCATTACAAATAGTGAAGTCTTCACTGATCATGATATCTGGTTCGAGACTGACATTGATGGTAAAAGAACTAGTCGATTCACAAGCTCCTTGAGAAGCTGTCAAAGTATAAGTTGTTGTCTCTGTTGGACCAAATTCGGTATTTAAATCTGATGGATCTAAGACACCTGTGGAAGGTGACCAAGTATAAGTAACTCCAGGCTCTTCAGCATAATTAGATAGAGGCAATTCCATTTGAGGGCAGATCAAGGCATCTTCAAGCTCAGGCAAAGTAGGTAAAGCAATCACCTCAACTCGCACACTATCAATAATTGGATTGGGACATTCAGCATTTGAGACCGCTAAATAATAAGTAGTCGTTTGATCAGGATTAATGGATGGATTAGATTCATCCGAAGTAAATCCAACTGGATTCGAAGTCCAATTGTAAGTAACCTCTTGAATTGCTGCACCACCTAATTCGATATTGTCACCATCACAAATGGTTGTATTCGTAGCAATATTAAAATCAGGAATTCCGCCAATAGAAATACTAAACGATGTTTCTGATGAACAAGGTCCTGCGCTAGCAGTAAGCGTATAAGTCGTGTTACTACTTGGACTAAAAGTAGTATTTATGGAATTAGGATTTTGTATGCCATCTGTTGGTGACCAAGAATATTGTACATCTGGTTCTTCCACATTTCCCGAAAGGGTCAGTTCTTCTCCATTACATATAGTAGCATCATCAAATGCTGATAAAGTTGGAATTGGAAATACAGTAACCGTAACACTATCTACCAAAGGATTTGGACACTCCTCATTGGAGATGGATAAATAATAAGTAGTGGTTGATGGTGGAGTAGTACTAGGATTGGCTTCATTAGAAATAAAACCAACCGGATTTGAAGTCCAAATGTAAGTAACACCTTGGACTGTTGCACCACCTAAGTCTACACTCTCACCTAAACAGATACTGACATCATCTGAAATAGTAGGAAGTGCAATGCCACCCACTTCGAGTGTAAATGTAGTTTCTACCGCACAAGCTCCAATATTTGCGCGAAGCGTATAAGTTGTAGTGATGTTTGGGTTGAATGTTGTATTTAAAGATGATGGATCACTAACACCTTCCATTGGAGACCAAGTATAAGTGACTCCTGGTTCTTCCATATTTCCCGAAAGGGTCAAAGCCTCTCCATTGCATATGACATTGTCCGCTAAGACTGGAAGTATTGGGAAGGTCAATGCAGTAATAGATACACTATCAATGATTGGATTAGGACACTCCGTATTAGACGCTTCCAGATAATAAGTGGTCGTTCCACTTTCAGGAGTAACATTAGGATTGGCTTGATCGGAAGTGAATCCGACAGGATTCGAAGTCCAACTATAAGAAGTAGAAGATCCAGCTGGACCACCTAGGTCAAGGCTTTCGCCTAAACAAATGGTCGTGTTGTCTGCGATCTCGTATTCTGGCGCCATCTCTGCAAGAACAGTGATATTGACGATATCAGAGGCGGTACAACCAGGTCCACTGACCTGAACTGAAAATTCAAATTGTCCAGGTCCACTCATCATGGAATTTAAAATTGGATTGGGACAATCCGTGCAGCTTAAAACACCATTCGGGTCATTCCAGGTCCAGGTAATATTCTGTAAATTAGATTGACTGTTCAATTCTAGCATTTGTCCTTGGCAAATGGTTTGATCATCCGGTGCTTCTACAGTTAGGAAAGCAACATTTACAGAAAGGGTATCGGTACTACAAGCATTGATAATAGAAACTTGGTAGGTGGTTGACTCACTGATCGTAGCCATTGGATTGGGACAATCCGTACAGCTTAGGCCAGTCGTCGGAAACCAATTATAACCAGCGCCACCTTCTGCAAGTAATTGCACTGGTGTATCGGGACAAGTAGTAGTGTCATTGGTAATCGCAAGGTTTTCAGCTAAAGGTTCTAAAATCCCTTGACTTGTACCTGTAAAATCCATAGAGATGCCACCGAATTCTATTTCGCCACTAAAGTCATTGATCACCGTCAGGTACCATTTACCTTCTTCTACGGGAAGAGTAGAAACAAATCCATCACCTCCAGCCGTTTCACATTCATCATTGACAATAGTACCATCATTTGGATTGGTATTGGTTAATCCAGTTAAATCAAATTGAGTTGGATCAAAATTATCAGCAGCATAAGTACTTCTTGCTGGAGCATTCGTCAACATAAAATTACAAATTTGATCTTCCGTATCGATCGGTCCCCATACATTGATATCGATATCTGAGTCCTCATAAATTCCACCATTGGTGGCCAAAAATCCATAGTCTCCATCTGCCTGTGCTTGAAAAATAAACCAAGTAAAATTACCTTGTCCAGCTCCGCCCCAACATCCTTCATTGACATCAGTCAACCAAATAGGATCAGGGTCAGGTACTTGTGAGATATTGATGATACTTGGTTGATTATCGCAACCATTTAAAGAGACGGCATCCTCACAGCTAGGAGCAGCAGGTAATACTTCTGCACAACTACTTTGAGTTATTTCTATATTAAAATTGTTACAAGCTCCTCCATCATCTACAACAATAAAATAGGTGCCTGCATCTTCAAAAAATACAGACTCCAAGGTCGTTACACCATTGTCTGGAAATGCAGCACCTAAGCAAGATTCCGCATCGTCAGGACAATCTTCAAAAACCGATAAAGCAAAACTTGGTGTCCCTCCAAAAACAGAAATATCTATACATTCATTTCCAAGAGTAGTATAACTATAAATATAATCTTCACCGTCCATAATTGGAATATCAGCACAAGGGTGTGAAGTAACAGAGTTGACGGCGCCGCAAGTTGTCTGGCTATCAAGAAATGGAAGAGCATCAATCTCATTTGGATTGTCACAGGTTATATTGGTACATGCCGGTAAACGAATGATCTCAATATCGAAATCAGTACATCCAGATGGATTATCTATTACGATAGTGTATTGACCGGGCTCACTTAGGAATACAGAATTCAAATTCAGATCTCCAATTAGAGAAACGGCTGAACCTAAACAATCATTTGCTAACTCAGGGCAAGCGTCATAAACAGATACCCCTGTACCTGGATTTGATCCTCCAATATTAATACTGATACACTCATCACCAGGAGAGTTGTATTCTAAAATATAATCTTCACCTCCTAATGGTAAACCAAATCCACATGGACCGAAATTCACTGCATTACTCGTACCGCATGTGCTAAGATCATTTTGGCTAAACGGTAAATCATCAACAGGAATAGCGTTGCCACAAGTGATGATTGGACTTTCGCAAGCACCATTGGTACATTGCCAATTCAACTCAAATCCTGGATTGGTTACTGATCCATCCGAAGTAAATTGAACCGTCACACAATCACTATCTGAGACTAAAGTGGTGGCACCTGAATTTCCTGTAAATGAAATGATTTGAGGTGCATTGATATCCGAACCACCATAGAAGGATAGAAATTCATAAGTGTTTTCTAGATTAGATTCAAGGATATCAATTTCTATACAAGTAAAATCGTCTGAGGGACAAATGGTAAATACTTCATTTTCATTATTGCCATAATTACCATCAGGCCCTCCAGTATCGAATAAGGTCCCGCTACAGGTCATTGCACCGGGTGCATCGCCAATATTGAAAACTTGCTCAGGTTCTTTAAGGCAAAGTTCGAAATCTCCCCAATTAGGAGAAGCAGAAGCTGACCAATCTTGAATTCTCAAAAAGATCTCCGTATCCGCATCCAAACCGACTAAAGGTAACTCCACCATATCTTCACCTAATTCTGACACAGCACAAGAGAGTTCGAACATTTCATCCATTCCGCATTCTCCTCGATAAGCTGCAATTTGTGGTTGTGAAATGGCTCCATTCGGACCATCTATTGGTCTTACTTCTATTACTACCTCAAGCAAACTTCCGTCAGCTGGCACCGTGAATTTAAACCAAACATCTCGATCTGGTGCGCCTCCATTGAAACAAGTTGGAATGTTGATCGAAGGATCAGCTGAAATACTACTTTGGGTAGCATTTACATTCGTAAATACCTCTGGAACCGGACAGATTGGAATTTCTCCTAGATCAATAAGGGTTTCACATTCATCATTTGCTGGTTGTGCAAAGAGAGTCGATATTGTTAGTAGAAAAATAAGAGGCAGTAAAGTAATTCTCATGTTATATATAATTTTTTATAAAAATAGCGAAAACAAAGCTGATTGAGGAATCAAGCTCTGTCTTTTTACTTAAAAAATGCATAATCGTAAAATGACAAGCAAAGCATTCACTTTTGGCTCTAGTTGGATGTCAATATAAATTGTTCTAGAGATTAAAAGAATTTATAATAGGTGGTGATTGGAATTTTGTAAAAAGATGGGTGTAAATGAATTCGTAGAAAAATTCCAGGCACAAAGATGAATTTCTTTTCTGAAAAACCAAGTATTTTTGGGACTTTTAGACCTTCTTTAACATTTTTCTGTGTACCTTTGCAGCCGATTTTGAAATTGATCAAAAAATAAATCTAATAGAGATGTTATCAGTTAATGATCTTGGGCTTCAATACGGGAAGCGTGTTTTGTTTGATGAAGTAGATCTTAAATTTACTCGTGGAAATTGTTATGGTGTCATTGGTGCAAATGGTGCTGGGAAGTCTACTTTCCTTAAAATTATCTCAGGTGAGTTAGATCCCAATCGTGGCTCTGTTTCATTGGAACCAGGCAATAGGATGGCGGTGTTAAGCCAAAATCACTTTGAATACGAAGAGGAACAAGTATTGAATACCGTGATGATGGGGCATAAAGAAATGTATGATATGTTGTTAGAAAAAACAGCTATTTACATGAATCCAGATGCTACTGAGGCAGAAGGAATGCGTGCCGCCGAATTGGAAAACAAATATGGTGAAATGGGCGGTTGGGAAGCTGAAAGTGATGCTGCTGAATTGTTGAGCAACTTAGGAGTCAAAGAAAATCTTCATCATAAAACGATGAAAGAATTGACGGGGTCAGAAAAGGTAAAGGTTTTATTAGCGCAAGCGCTTTTTGGAACTCCAGATATCCTCTTGTTAGATGAGCCTACCAATGATTTGGACGCGGTGACCGTTACGTGGTTAGCTGATTTTTTAGCTGATTTTAAAAATACGGTTATTGTCGTTTCTCACGATCGTTACTTTTTGGATATGGTGTGCACGCATGTCGTAGATATTGATTTTGGAAAAATCCGGATTTTTACTGGAAATTATACTTTCTGGTATGAGACGAGTCAATTGATGCTTCAGCAAATGTCGAATAAGAACAAGAAAGTCGAGCAGAAGCGAAAAGAAATGATGGAGTTTATTTCTCGTTTTAGTGCGAATGCCTCTAAATCTAGACAGGCAACCAGTCGTAAAAAAGCGCTCGACAAATTAAACCTAGAAGAAATCAAACCCTCCAGTAGAAAATATCCTTTCATCAACTTCAAATCAGAACGAGATCCAGGTGATCAAATTTTGAGAGTAGATAATTTGAGTACAAAAAATGATCAAGGAGAAATTTTGTTTGATGATGTTTCATTTATCATGAATAGTGGAGATAAGATCGCTTTGTTGTCCAAAGATACTTCTGCCTTGAATGCCTTTTATCAAATTCTAGCTGGAGAACTTACAGCGGCCACGGGCAAAATTGAATATGGACAAACGATCACTTCAGCTTATTTGCCCAACGAAAATGAAAAATTCTTTTCAAATGAAAATGACCTGAATCTGATCGACTGGTTGCGTCAATTTTCTCCAGATGAAAAAGACGAGCAATTCATTCGCGGATTTTTAGGAAGGATGTTGTTCTCGGGTGAAGAGGTGCATAAAATGTCCAGTGTGCTTTCTGGAGGAGAAAAAGTGCGTTGTATGTTATCAAAGATCATGTTAGCGCAACCTAACTTCCTCTTATTAGATGAACCAACCAATCACTTAGATTTGGAATCGATTACGGCACTCAATAATGCCATGCGTGATTTTACTGGCAATATGATTTTTACGACGCATGACCATCAATTGATGGATACCGTTGCTAATCGAATTATTGAGATTACACCTAATGGAATCATTGATCGTTTGATGACCTTCGATGAATATGTGAAAAGTGAAGCCATTCAAAAACAGCGAGCGGAATTGTATCAGGTGGTAAGCGTTTAAGTTTTACTTTCGAAAAAATAAATTGGGAATATTAAATTAGCCCTAATTTTCTAGATTTATCCCAATCGGCAAAGAAATCCAAAATACGGTGAATTTCAGAGTTTCAAAAGTCGTATTAGAACACTGATTGAACAGATTACTCAAATCGCGCAGATTGCTCATCTAATGCTCCCTTCGATCGCGGGAAAGATCAGCGTGATCTGAGTAATCAGCAAGATCTGTGTGCCATTTTGGTGTAGGTATCATCAATCTACATCTTTAAGAAAAATACAGGGGGAAATCCTAAATCAACTGAAATTCCGGCATACTCATCACTGCTCGTAAAAAATCAGACATACGATTAGCAATTGCCATAGCCAAATCAGGATTATTTGGGTTATTCAAGTAAGCCACATACTCTACTGTCCATTCAAAATCGGGTAAACCAGGAATCAAAATTTCCTTTAAAAAGTCCTTTTGAGCATTGGTAATCGATTCAGGCAAGAGAATAAAAGTTGTTTCATCAATCACTTCTTTGATGTCAGCTGGGTTATCCAATTTGTTTAAAAATTGAAGCGCATTAATTTTTAAAGATTCTGATTCTAAGTAGAATCCAGCTTCTGATGTGATGTCTGTAATCATTTTTAGGCGAGGACCTAAAGTAACAGAGTTTATCCAAAGCTGATAATGTTGAGAAAGATAATAAGGCGTCCAGCCCGCGACACTAGGTGGATCAAAATAACGCATGCCTAAATCAACTAAATAGTCTTCATCCAAGGTTTGAAGAGAATGGTACCAGATAGCCGGATCTTCAGAAGTAGTAACTTCCATTTGTTTGAAAACAGAGAACACAAACTCATATGGATTTTTAATAATAGCCCCTTTGATATCTGCTTCATAAAAGTATTGGCTGGTCAATAAAGCTCTAAGCACAGGTTTGACATTGTAATTGTTGTCTCTTAAGCATTGGGCTAAAGGTTGAATAATACTTGTTTCAACCTCGGCATCAATTTGAAAATTGACAAACCATTTATATAGTTTTCTACAAAATTCTAAAGCAACAATTTCTTCTAAAAAGATCACCTCGATGAGCGTATTGGTTTCTGAGTCATTGGCATTGATGATGACTGCATTACTAAAATGATAGGAGAGCGTCTTTGGTGCAACATCGTGTTGATCAACGTTGAAGGTGACAAATATTTCACCCACCTCTTGACTTTGATATCCAGTGTCATCCCATCCCGTTAGCACTCTTGAAATTTCTGTTACATCTAATTCCGTAAAAGTACTATAATCTCCCGGTCCAATTTGCGGACCTTTTCCAACCGTAAATAATTCTAGTAATTCTCTTGCATAATTTTCGTTTGGTTCAAATTTGGTATTGTCTTTACCATCCAAATAGCGGAGCATCGCAGGGTCTTCTGTGATATCTTTGACTAATTGTTTGAAATTACCAAGCGCTGAACTTCGCAACAAATTGATATATCTATAAAGATATTTAGCATCTTGAACTCGACCTCTTTCGATAGGAAAATGATTGTGCCAAAACAAGGTCATTTTTTCAATAATAGATAAACCGCTTTGCAACATTAAATTGTGTTGCCATCCATAAAGTGAAAACCTTCTAGAGGCTCGAACATCAGAAATTTCATCTTGATTTACATCAGTAGGAAGTGGAGCATTTATCC
>CAYTVR010000146.1:0-17524 GCA_964441245.1 uncultured Saprospiraceae bacterium
GGGAACAGAGGTATTGGTCTTGTGATGCATTGTTTTTATTTGATCGTATTAAGGAGTGATTTTCTTTATAGAAAAAAAATTAGCTGGCTTTTATCTTCGCGACTTCTTCTTCAATCATCTCCATATACCATTGACTTAATTGTCTACTTAGTGGCCCAAATTGTTCATGACCGATCGGACGTCCATCTACTTTGGTGACCGGAGTAACTCCGCCAAAAGTTCCCGTGACAAAAGCTTCGTCTGCACCGTACAAATCAAAAAGAGAAAAGTTTTTCTGGAAACAGGGAATACCGTGCTTTTCACAAACTTTAATGATGGCTCCTCGAGTAATACCATTCATGCAATACTGACCAGTAGAAGTCCAGACTTCTCCATTTTTAATCATAAAAAAATTGGTTGCATTACAAGTAGAAACAAAGCCATGGATATCAAGCATCAGTGCTTCATCTGCTCCAGCTTCAATCGCCTGAACCAATGCCATGACCTCATGTAATTTGCTATGACAATTCAATCGTGGATCCAAATAGTCAGGAGAACCTCTACGAATGGTACTCGTAAAAAGCGTAACTCCTTTTTCATGACTGGAAGGATCTGCTTCTTTATGTTCTGCAATGATGACTAGGTTGGGACCACTGATCGTTAATCGAGGATCTTGCGAAGGTGTTTTTTTAATCCCTCTAGTAATCATAAATCGAACATGAACCTGATCATGCATCTCATTGGCTTTGAGGGTCAACCAAATTTTTTCAACCAATTCTTCCCGAGTCATGCCAAGGTCCATACCAACGGTTGCTGCACCTTGCCAAAGTCTATCTAGATGTTGATCTAAAAAAACAAGAACTCCTTCATGTAATCGGAGTGCTTCCCATATTCCATCACCGACTAGATAGCCACTATCAAAAACAGAAATTTTGGCTTCAGATCTTATTTTTAATTCGCCATTAATGTAAATAAGAACATTCTCGTTCCGTTTATCTGGCAATGCATTATGTGTACCGTGAATCATTTTTTTTATTTTTTTTTATGACTGAGGCAACCCTTTTATTAAAAGCTGCACATATACTTTCAAATAAGGCTATGAAAATTTTTTTTTAAACTTGTGAAACAAGGCTTTCGTTTTTCCACGGAATAAAAATTTAAAGTTATTTTTTAACAATGGTGATTGGTGTCATTCAGTTGCCCTGGATCTCGTATCCCCAAAACTAAAATTAAATATTATGAAAAAAGCAATTTACACTTTTATTTTTTTATTGATGAGTACTTTTATGTTTGCTCAAACAGTAGTCGATATTATAGTTGACAGTCCTGACCATGAGACATTAGAATCGGCAGTGATTGCAGCAGAATTGGTTGGTGCATTAAGTGGTGACGGTCCATTCACGGTATTTGCCCCAACAGATGCTGCCTTTGATGCTTTACCGCCAGCAATGCTAAGTGAATTATTAGACGATCCAACTGGAGATTTAGCCCGGATATTATTGTATCATGTTTTAGGTGATGAAGTTGTTTCTGGTAGTCTTTTTGATGGTCAAACAGCAACCACTTTATTAGGTCAAGATATTAGTATAACGATTGATGCGAATGATGATGTCTTTATTAATGATGCTCGGGTGGTGATTACTAATCTAGCTGCTACCAATGGAGTAGTGCATGTAATAGATGCCGTTTTGATGCCTACGGCAACAACTGCTTTAGATGCTATTGAGAATAGTCCAGTGCACACGATTCTAGAAAGTGCGTTGTCTTCCGCTGGTTTAAATGATGCATTAAGTGGTGATGGTCCATTTACGGTATTTGCACCAACGGATGCCGCTTTTAATTTACTTCCTCCTGGTAGTATTACAGATTTATTAGAAGATCCGACTGGAGATTTGGCTAGAATTTTATTACATCACGTAATCAGCGGAGAGGTATTGTCTAGTGATATAATTGATGGTCAAGCCGCGACCACTTTATTGGGACAAGGCATTACGATCAATAGTGGTTCCGACGGTGTTTTCATTAATGGTACTATTAAAATTTCTGGATTTGATATTCGAACCTTGAACGGAGTTGTACATGTAATTGATGCAGTGGTGATGCCTCCAGCTGAGACTGTTGTCGATGTAGTCGTAAACAGCCCGGATCATACCATCTTGGAAACGGCAGTGGTCGATGCTGAACTAGCAAGTATTTTGAGTGGAGAAGGTCCATTCACCGTATTTGCACCAACGGATGCGGCATTCGATGCCTTATCGATGGGAGCCTTAGATGATTTATTAGAAGATCCAACGGGAGATTTAGCACGGATACTATTGTACCATGTGCTAGGTGACGAAGTATTAGAAGGAGATTTAAGTGATGGCCAAACAGCGACAACTATATTAGGTCAAGATATAGAGGTGACCATTGATGCAAATGGTGTATTTATCAATGATGCAAAAGTTACCCTAACTAACATCCGTACTTTTAATGGCGTAGTGCATATAATTGATGCAGTAATGATGCCCGATGCTACGGTAGTGGATGTCATTGTGAATAGCCCTGATCACACTACTTTGGAAACGGCAGTAGTCGATGCTGAATTAGCTGGCGTCTTAAGTACCGATGGACCGTTTACTGTATTTGCACCAACAGATGCGGCATTCGATGCCTTACCGATGGGAGCCTTAGCTGATTTATTAGAAGATCCGACTGGAGATTTAGCACGGATATTATTGTATCATGTTATTAATGATGAAGTACTAGCAGGAGGTTTAAGCGATGGTCAAACGGCAACCATGATATTAGGTCAAGATGTTGTAGTAACGATTGATGCGGATGGTGTTTTTATTAACGATGCAAAAGTTACGGTAACCGATATTCGAGCTTTAAATGGAGTCGTACATGTGATAAATACAGTTTTGTCACCACCTGCAAAAACAGTATTAGACGTAGTGGTGAATAGTCCTAATCATACTACTTTGGAAGACGCTGTAATCGCAGCTGAATTAGATGGAACCTTAGGTGGAGAAGGTCCATTCACCGTATTTGCACCAACGGATGCTGCGTTTGATGACTTAGCTGATGGAGCATTAGATGATTTATTAGTAAATCCAACTGGAGATTTGGCTCAGATATTATTGCATCATGTTTTAGATGAAGAGGTCTCAGCAGGTGAATTAAACGATGGTCAAATGGTGACTACTTTACAAGGTCAAGATGTCCTAGTAACTTTTACTCCGGATGGTGTTTTCATTGACGATGCAAAAGTTATAGTAACCGATATTATAACTTTTAATGGAATAGTCCATGTATTAGATGCAGTATTGATGCCAGAATTGACTAGCGTCAAAAACTTGAATGAGGTAAAAGCGCAAGTGATGCCAAACCCTGCTTCTGATTATTTACAAATTGAATTTCCTGAAGAATTATTGAATCAAGACGTTCGCGCTCAGATCATTTCTATGAATGGTAGCGTGATCAAATCTGTGGAAAATATCAACTCACAAGAAAAAATAGATGTGTCAACCTTGACAAGTGGTACTTACATTGTATTGGTACAATCTGAGACTACTTATGCTCGTAACCTCATCTTTATCGATAATTGAATTAAGTAGTGTATGATGATTCCCCGCCCTTTTCAATGGAATAGGACGGGGTTTCTTTTTTATACTGATAAAGAGATGCCAAAGAGAATCGAACTCCTATTCAATTGGATTTGCAGTCCAACCCCGAAACCAATATTGGGTATGACATCTTTTTGTATTCTCGCTTAGCGCAAAAATAAAAATCTTTCTGATTGTTTCGAATGGCACGTCTGGTATGAATCGAACACACTCCTGCGGGTTTGGAATCCGCTTGGCCGCCATGGCCTCAGACGTGTATTTGTTGTTTAATTGTTAGGGTGTTCATGTGTTAAAGTTCTCCCTTATGGAAAATACTCAGAACTAAAACACACGAACACAAAATTAGTGGGAGCAGTAGGAGTCGAACCTACATAGCCGGAGGCGATGGGATTACAATCCACTGATTTAACCACGTTTACCATTACTCCCTTTTTATTAGTGCTAAAGTGCAGGGTGTTCACGTATTAGGGTTCTTTAGCTCGTGAACATCCTGACATGAGATTACTTTAACACTAAAAAAGCGGAAAGCAGTGTATTTGAAACACATTCGAAAAAAACGAACGCATTGCTTAGCAGGCAAGCCCTACACCCCGTAGGTTTACTTTCCAGATTTATTTATTATTTTAGTTTTAAGGTGTTTGGTGTTCATACATTGAATTTTTTTCGAACTTAAAGACCTTAACACTGAAATACTAATGAAGTACCCCCGAACGGACTCGAACCGCTAACTCTCACGGCTTAAACGTGATGCCTCTTCCAGTTGGGCCACGAGGGCATTTGAAATATTTTATAACAATACATTTTTGTTTTCTGTAAAGTCAAAAGATACATCGCCATCGAAATACTTTGTGGTAACGGGTTGATTCGAACAACCGTCCCTGGCTTTTCAGACCAGTGCTAAGGCCAACTCAGCTACGTCACCTTTTTTTGAATTAAGTCCAAACGACAAAAGCTCCTTACATATGGATGCAAGGAGCTTTTGTCGTTTGGATAAAATTACTATTTAAGTAATGACATACCGCTCCCTGCTTGGCTTTGTCAACCAACTAAAACAATAAAGCGATAAATTTAATTTCGTTGTCATGATGGGTATAACTTTGAATTGGAAAAAATGGTTCCCATTGATTAAAAAATAATAATTTTTAATCTAAAGAATTCTTCGAGGCTTGCCTGGGGTGTACACGATTGTTTGCTCAATAGGGCCTTCGGCGACTAACTTTTGCATTTGCCCAAAAGTCAGCAAAATGCTTGTCAAAAAAAACTTATTGGCTTATTCTCTTTGAACCTCTGGGTTCAAGCAGCGCTATCCTCAAACAATTTTTTGACAGGCCTCCCATCCCGATATCGTGAACTAACGTGATATCTCTTACCCTTGGGTCGAAGTAATTCATTTTGTGGATAATGCTATTGATTGGCAATTTTTCAAGACTACTGACCGTTATATTTCGGATTTTAAAAACATGATTAACTGGAGTAAAAGATAATCATTCGTATTAAAAATATTTTAAATACATTGGCAAGGTTTTTGGTTTTATTTCTTTATGAGAAACATATCCCTATTATTTTTATGGTTCATCAATCTAACGGCCCTGGTGGCTCAGGATAGTTATACGAATCCTTCGTATATTCGAACGTTTCCTCATTACCTTCAGGCCATTGCTTCCACCAAATTTACTACAGATCAATCAACCATCCTTGTCGATTCGATTCGCTATCAATATCTAAGTCGTAATTTGAGTCCAGGTATAAGGTTACAGTATGATAAATGGGGGATAGGTTTTCAATTACCAATTAATTTTTTACGAAAGTCTCCTAATCATTCCTCTACTCTAGGATTACAAGTTCAAGTGTTTCCAAGGTCGTTTATGATTAATGCGGGAGCTACTAGAGTGAAAGGGTTTTACGATCTTAGTCTTTTAGATCAGGAGTTAGAGCAAGTCAGTCATCCATTGGTTTGGCACGTTTATTTTAATCCCATCTATGTTTTTAATGGCGAAGAATTTTCGATGAATTCTCTTTTTCAATTAGACCATCATCAACTTCAATCTCGAGGAACGCCTTTAGTGGGTTGGCGAGTTGACTTTATTCATTTAAAGGATATTCAAGCAATAGATGTGAATCCAGCGAAAGTGTCTATAGATAAATATGTCTTTCGACAAAATGGAATTGAGTTTGGATATGCTTATAATTATGTCCTTTCGGAAAATTATTTCGTGGCAGCCTACCTTAAAGGAAACGTGTCTCGAACAAAATTTAAGTATAAAAGAGAAGGTATTGATCAGAAATTCTCTAAATGGAAATTCACTCCTTTAAACGAAGTGTTTGTAGCCTTCGGTTATCAGAGTGATCAACATTTTGCAGCTTTACAATTCACCAATCGTCATCAGGGATTGTCTTCAGGTGATGTAGAAGTCCAGCAAAAAACGTGGGTGTTACAGCTCATGGCTGGTATGCGTTTTTATCGTCCAGGAATAGAAAGACGAATGTTGGACAAAATTAAAAAATGGAGAAATTAATAGCTCCTCCTTTCTTTTGATATAGATATCACATCATTTTTATCTCTAATGAAATTATGGATTTTTTGATTCCATGAAGACAGACTGCTGTTTTGTGGGATGAACCTTTATGGGAAGTTTCTGTTTGAGTATTTGGAGTCAATAAAATTTTAAAACAGAATACAGGAAAACTCCATCATCAAAATAGTCTGTTTAATTTCTATAGAAATGGCGACTTAGAATCGGGATAATTTCTGTATCAACTTAATCGAATCTATGAAAGATACTGTAATTGTTTTTGGCGCAAGCACAAGTAATAAATCTATCAATCAGCAGTTGGCAATATACTGCGGAAACCTGCTGGAAAACACAAAAATCAAAGTGTTGAATTTGAATGATTATCGAATGCCGATTTATGATGTAGATGATGAGGCGGAATTTGGAAGCCCAGAGAAAGCGAATGAATTATCAGCTTTATTTGATGAAGCAGCAGGATTCATTGTTTCTTTTGCAGAGCATAATGGATCATACACAGCGGCTTTTAAAAATAATTATGACTGGTTGTCTAGACTCAATAAAAATGTTTGGCGAGATCGACCAGTTTTATTATTGAGTACTTCTCCAGGTGGTCGAGGAGGCCAAACGGTTTTGGAAACAGCTAAAAAATCTTTCCCACACATGGGCGCTAAAATAACTGGAAGTTTTTCTTTACCTTCTTTTTATGAAAATTTTGATAAAGAAACTGGATTGAAAAATGAGGAACAGCTAGAAGTAGTAAAGAGTTTAGTGGCGACTTTTGAAGCAGCAGTCCAAAGCTAAATCAATTTATTTAATTTGCGTTTAAAGAAAAACGTAATTCAAGCTTTACAAAAAAAGTTTTCGATTTTTATTTTATGAAAGTCGGAAACTTTTTTAATTTTATCTTTTTAGAAATTATTATTTCAAAACTATTGTCATCATTTTTGAATCCAATAAACTTGCTTTATCAATAAAAAAACTATGAGGCGTCTCACTACCTTTTTTTTCCTTTCCTATTTTATTTTTTTTACAACAACATTGTTTAGTCAAAGTTTTTCGACCGAAGAAAAATTACAAGGCTATGCCAATCGAGGTGATCAACTTGTTCTGTTGTTTGATGCCTCTCTTTATCAGGTAAATCCTCAGAAGGTAGTAGTCACGGGGCAATTTCGGAATTGGAGTGCAGAGATGGAAGACGAAAAATGGATTTTGCAAAAAAAGAAAGATCAGCTTTGGACATTGAACTTAGAGAATCCAGCTTTTGAGAATTTCCCTCCTTTGACTCAATTCAAATATCGAATAGATGATGGTCAATGGTTAGCACCTCCAGCAGGTGCGCCGAATGAAAAAGCAGGAAATCTTGAATTTATGTCAGGATTCGTCATGCCATCCATCACAGCAGAATTGCGAGGCCCACAGGTTATTTGGGCAAAGATAGAAGGGATGGAAAGACCTTTGCAAAAGTCGGCTTATCGAATTGTAGATGCTAAAGGAAATGAAATTGCGGTCGCTGCCGTTTTACCCAACACAGCTGACGAAACTTTGATCAAACCTGTGTCACCTTTAGATATTAAACGAGTTTATTTTTTGGAAATTCCTGATCAGAATTTGCGTACCTTTTGTGATTTTGATGGTTGGTTTCGGACCTTATATAGTGAGAAGGAATTAGGTGCAAATATTAGTGAAGATGGTGAATCTACAGCTTTTCGAGTTTTTGCCCCACGGGCAGAATTAGTGAAATTATATTTATATCAAAATCCGAATGATGAAAAATCTTATGAAACATTTGAAATGGAGATAGATGAAGATGGCGTCTGGGAAATGCTTGTGAATAAAAATCTTAAAGGAATTTATTACGATTTTACTATTCATGGAGCAGACGATCCAGGGAATCATTTTTACAATAAAAAAGAGCAACATCTTTCCGATCCTTATGCGAGAGTAAGTATGGATTCTTGGGGAAAATCTAGGGTTTGGTCTGCAACAAAACCAGCGACACCACTTAAAAACGGAATTCCGAAATTGGAGGAAGTTATCGCTTACGAAGTACATGTGCAAGATTTTACCGATCAGCTGCCAGTAGGAAAAAAATTAAAAGGAACTATTCCTGCCATGCATAAATCTGGTTTGCAAAATACTAAAGGAGAGAAAATAGGATTTGATTATTTGCTGGATCTGGGGATCAATACGGTTCATTTAATGCCAGTGCAAGAGTTTCTACATTTTCCGGATGAAGAATGGAAAGCATCTTTTCAAAATGATCCATACATGAAGGAGCATGGGATTCATGAAGAAAATTATCAATGGGGATATCGGACTACTCATTGCTTCGCAGTGGAATCTCGCTTTCGCGAAAAAGGAACAGAACCCGGAGCAGAAAGAGATCAATTTCGAGATTTAGTACAAGCTTTTCATGACAAAGGAATTGCTGTGATTATTGATATTGTACCGAATCATACAGGGGAGAATATGGATGGAATGCATGTCAATTTTCATTTCAATGGATTTGATCAACAATACTATTACAGAACTAAAAATTTTGAGCATATTGGTGCCTTTGGAAATGAAGTTAAAACAGAAAATCGTCCGATGGTACAGCGTTGGTTGATTGATCAGTGCCAACATTTTATACAAGAATTCGGAATCGATGGTTTTAGAATTGATCTTGCAGGACAAGTTGATGAACAAACTTTGATTATGTTACGAGAGGCTATTGGTCCAGATATTATTGTCTATGGAGAGCCATGGATTGGTTCGAATGATCCTCGCTTTGAAGCGAATCCAGATTGGGATTGGTATAAGGCTGATGCACCAATTACTTTTTTTCAAGATGATACTCGAAATGCGTTTAAGGGGACGGTTGCGAATCCAGTTTCAAAAGAAAAAGATCGAGGTTGGGCAGGAGGAAATATAGCAGAACGAAGCAATGTTCAAAAAGGATTGTCGGCATCTTTTACAGAAGATAAAACACCTTTGAGTGGAATTAATTATTTGGATATTCATGACAACTGGGCCTTGGCTGATCAGTTTGCTACCCAAAATTTTGACGGACGATTTGGTGTAGATGAAGATCGGTTTAAAATAGCTGCTACTTTATTGTACACTTCTTTAGGGCCAATCGTATTACATGGTGGAACAGAAATTATGCGGAGCAAAGGAGCTGCGCCTTTAAAGGAAGTGATTAAAAAAACAAAGTCAGGTGCGTCGATTTATTTGCATGGAATGCGCGATACTTATAACCAGCGATTAGCGAATAATTTTGTTTGGGAGAACGTAGGAAAAAGTAAAGCAGATGAAAATAGCCATTGTGATTATAAAAATATGTATGAATTTTGGCGCGGTTTAAATCGATTTCGCTTAAGCGAAATGGGAAAAATATTCCAGCTAGCAGAACAAGCTAAAGAAGGATATTATCAATGGATCCTTCCTGCGAATGAATCTGCTCTAGGCTACATTGTTGATGAAAAAGTAATGGTTTTGCTTAATAGTTCAACAACTCCTTTTGTTTTTAATGTGTCTGATTTGCCGAAAGGTAATTGGAAATTGATTGCTAATAATAAAAATGTTAATCA
Source organism: uncultured Saprospiraceae bacterium (assembly GCA_964441245.1). Lineage (GTDB taxonomy): Bacteria > Bacteroidota > Bacteroidia > Chitinophagales > Saprospiraceae > JALZUU01. The sequence continues at coordinate 9,673 of CAYTVR010000146.1, forward strand.
CGAAAATGGAGTGGATGACGAGCCCCAGTTAATGAAAATTGTAGGAGGTGCTCCACATCAAATAAAATTGGATGGAGTGAGTTTGAAGATTTGGGTGAAGGAATGAAAATAGTAAGTGCTTAGTTATTAATGTGTTCAAGTATTTTCGTGATACAAGCCTTCGTACTTGAGCACGTTAATACTTGAACACCCAAATGATTTACCTAAAATTTTGGACAACCATATTCATTAAATTCTTCTTTCCCTCCCCAGCTATCTTTGTCATTCCATAAGTTGTAAGAGACACTGATGTTGCTGATGAAGTACCAATCTTTACTATCGGGATTTCCTCTTTGTCTTCCCGTTTCAATTAGTAAAGGCTCAGTACCTAAAAGTTCACCGGTTCGATTACTCAGTAGTGCCGCTTGTTCACCATTGCCTCGCGTGAGTTCCAAATAGTTGACATAGTTACCGCTGACATCATCCAAATAATCTGTAAATAATTTTCTAAAACCCATTTCTACACTGACGTTAAAGTTTTTACTCACTGCAAATTTTAAACCGCCACCCATCGGAATAGCAAATTGAGTTCGACTATATTTTTCACCAAAGCCATCCATCCCTTGGCCTTCAGTGCCGAGTGGTTGTAACTCAATTAATCGGCCTTGATAATTAGCTTCTGGATTGAATCTAAAAACAGCAATCCCGCCAAATACATAAGGAGTCAATCGCTTGTGGCGACCTAAAATATTGTATTCACCAATCAAAGCCAATTCTAAAATTTTGGAACGAAAGCTTAAATTTCTAGATTTCCTTCCTTCATCTTTTGACTGAGCATCGTCGCCTGAAACTGTTCCGTATGAAAAATTTACACGATAGCCAAAGTAACGATTGGCATTGTATCGACCATAGATTCCAAGAGAAGGATGTAAACTAGAAAAACTACCGATGGCTTGATTGGGTGACAAATCTCCTTGGTAGCCAGAAGCACCAAATTGTAAGCCTACTTCAACATTTTGAGCCGTTAATAATATAGGGAAAGTGAGGGCGAAAAAGATTAGTATGCGTTTCATCTTGAAATGTTTTTATAGTGAAAAAATACCCGATTACCTGGGAATGTTCGTTGGCGTTGGTAAAAAAGTATAATTTTTTCTATAAAAAATATTAAGGTTCAGCGAATAATGGGAGTATAACGGTGGGGGCTAAAAGAAAATTTTACGAAAGTAGAAAAATAAAAAGAAAGCAGGGTTTTGGTCAATTACTTTACAGATTAAATACCTCGATTTTAGTCATTTGTTCTTAGTTTCTATACATAAAATTTGTTGGAATCTTTAATCGTGTATTAATAAGTTGCTATACTCACAAGAATGATTATTCGTCTCTCATAAAATGATCTCGAACCCAGCGCAGTTCATAGTAATCTACTTCAAAAGGAATTTCATGTTTGAAGTCACTGAGTGAAATGGCCTTGGAAATTTTCATGTGTTTCCAAATGTTTTCAGCTCTGGTTTTATCCATCAATTCGAATACAGAAATATCTCCAGTTTTGATCCATTTGGCCATGTGACTACGAATAGTCGATACGGCCATACTTCGATCTTCTGCAATATCTTCTAATGATTTACCTGCTTTGAAAAGTTGTAAAGAAAAATCATAAGTTTCTCCTGTGACTCTTTTCTTTTTTGCTTTAGGAGGAGGAACAGAAGAGTTTTTACGAGTATGTTTTGGATCTTCAGAGTGAATGACTTCTTCTCGATATTGCAATTGATATAGTCGTTCAATATATCTCCAATACTCAGAAACGAGGGTAGAAACCTCTCGAAGATATCTTCCAGTACGAGGTTTTCTTTTATAGGATTGATGATGTTTTTCTAATGGAGTGACGACTTCATCATGTATTTGATTGGTAAAATAAACAATGGCTTTAGATGCTCGATCTTTGATTTGATCGCTGACGTTTTCTTTAGGTGTTTGTTGTTGAAGCAAACCTGTTAATTGTCTTTGAAATGTATCTGCGGTAGTTTTGAATTTTTCCAGTTTTTCAAAAATATTTTTGACTAAAATCATGGTGTCCGCTTGTTGCGGAATGTCAGAATCAAGAACAGCTTGTTCCCATATTTCGCTATAGCTTAACAATTTTTCAAGGCTAAAAATATTTAGAATTTGTTTGTCTTCATAAGCTGCTCTCGCCAATTTCAAAGTTTGTTCAATATCAGGAGTTAATTCTGTTGCATCATAATAAGTTTTGATTCTATTATCTACGATGACATTGTCTATACTTATTTTAGAAGATAAGACTAGACCTTCTAAAGACCGACATCTACTCAAGGCAACATATAATTGTCCTGGCGCAAAAGTATCTTCTAGATCCACAATAGCTTTGTCAAAAGTTAGCCCTTGACTTTTATGTACCGTTACAGCCCATGCTAATTTTAAAGGATATTGTTCAAAAGTTCCGATGTCTTCTTGCTCAATGACTTTGGTGTTTTCATTAATTGTGAATCGGGTGTTTTTCCATTCTATAGGTCGTACCTCAATGGCTTGCGTACTACCTTCACATTCAACATAAATAGTTTCTTTATCTTTTTTGAGGACCGTACCAATCTTGCCATTGAAGTAAAGTTGTTCTGGATGATTCCGAACAAACATGACTTGAGCACCTTTTTTAATAATAATTTCTTCAGCAGTTGGATAAGAACCTACCGAAAATTTTCCAGTAATTTTTGCTTTTAATTTGTAGGCTCTTCCTTTTAATTTGTCCAACTCATCATTGTTGATCTTATCAGCTTTTCGATTGTGAGTTGTTAAAGTAATCGCGCTTCCTGTCGGAGGTGTTGCCTTATAGTTAATGTTAAGTTGGTCAATTTCATCGGGTACTTTGACTCCGTTTCGAATGTTATTTAAAATATTGATAAAGGTCAGATCTTCTTGACGATAAACTTTTTTTAATTCTATTCGATGTGTATTGGATTGTACCCAAGCTTGGGAATCAAAGAAAAAAGGACTTTTATAGTATTTACGCAAAGTGGACCAAGTTTGTGGTCTAACCACGGGAGACAATTGATACAAATCTCCGATGGCTAATAATTGAACTCCGCCAAAAGGTTGAGTGCTCCGTCTAATTCTTTTTAAAGTAAAATCAATGGCATCTAATAAATCTGCCCGGACCATACTGATTTCATCAATGATCAACAGTTCTAATTCAATAAACAATTGTCGCCGTTCTTTTCTCAATCGTTGATTTTTGACCAAAGTACTTCTATCCGTAAAATTATCAGGATCTTCATTGCTCAAATGTTGAGGAATAAAATTGCTGATAGGGAATTGAAACATGGAGTGGATGGTCATGCCTCCAGCATTGATTGCTGCAACACCAGTTGGAGCGATGACCGCTGTTTTTTTATTGCTTTGACGAAGGAGGTCATGTAGTAAAGTGGTTTTACCAGTCCCTGCTTTTCCCGTAAGGAAAATATTTCGATCTGTATAAAGTATGAATTGTTCTGCGAGATCGCGTTCTTTGTTTGTCATGATATTTGATTTGCCATCGCTCCTCTTTAGTCTGAGAATTGCTAATTTATAAAAATAAGTAGTCCTTAAAGAATTAATTTCCGATTACATTGAAATTAAAAGAAAGATTTAAGTTGGAGATTTTTTGTAGATATTTTTTTTAGTGCTTTTATAGAATATTGGAACCTTCTCTGTGATTGTTTTATTAGTGCTTGATTTGGATATTTGATATAAAATCTGCTTTGGGTGGGTCCCACCCATTATGGTGAAACCTGATGCCTCACCCCTTAGCGGCCGCTATTGAAATATATAGCTCCGCCACCCAAACCTTTGAACCTCTCAAGGAAATGGTATATTGAAAACTAGAAAAGTATTTATTCCAGTTCCCTTAATTTTGAGAATCAATCTACGGGTACCGCGTTTAAATTGATTAGATTCTTTGAAGTTTTAAATCAATAACTTCTTTAGGATCATGAAAACAATAATTGATAACAGTTGGAGCATTCTTTTTCCTTTTTTCATCCTTAAAAAGCCTCATTGTCCGCCTCAGGCGGACATTTAAGTTCTCTGCTTCGATTAAAGAAAAAATATTTACTCCCCTTTGTTATAACTTATTTATTACATGATCCTTAATAAGACGCGCCACATCTTGAAATTCCATAAAAAAATGACAATTATTTTTGATTTTATCTTTGGAATAGAGTTTATGACTAGCGATATTATTCATACAAATTCTTTAGTCATGAACTCTAATAGTTTAGGAAAACATATCTAATGATTCGAAATTAAATTTTTAATTATCCTTACAGGGTAAATTTATTGGGCGAAAATCGATGTTGTAGCTTTCTGAAAAATTTGTAAATCCAAAATATAAAAGCTAAATTTGTTATATCGATAATTGAATATTATTTCTATTTTATTCACTTGTCCGATCACTTAGAATTAAAAGAGTCAATTTTCTAGTTACCTAAAAAAACAGAAAAATTAATATATAGGCCCCTCAACAACTCATCTAATTCTTTTATACCAATTCACTGTTTTATTTTTCGTCCAAAAACAATATTTCAATATTATTGCAAGCCTCCCTTTGCTATTTCTAAATCATTTTGAGAGAAAATAGGAGATGCTTGGTCAACAAAAATTCTTACAATGAAAAAAACGCTACTTGCCTTCTTTACTTTTCTTTTTTGTTTTGCTACTCTATATGGAAACAATGAAGATCCCATCGTGACACTTTGCTCTGGCAAAAAGATGTCCTGGAAAGAATACCAATTATTGAAAGCTCTTCGATCCAATGAGTATGATTTGGAAATGGAGTCGCCTGAAAAATTTGTTGGCTTCACCAAGTCGAGTATGAATAATACGGTCGGCGCCTGGAGCTCTGTGATTAATTTACCAATAGCTCCGGCTGCTGCTGCAAATTTACCGGATGGTCGGATCATGACTTGGTCTGCTTACGATCGATTGTCATTTGGTGGGAATTTTGGAAAAACGTATACTGCCATTTTCGACCCTCAAAACAATTCATCTCAAGAGCTTTTAATTGAAAATACTAGTCATGATATGTTCTGCCCTGGAATCAGTGCCATGCCTGATGGTCGAATCATGGTTTCTGGTGGATCAAGTAGTAACCGATCGAGTATTTATGATCCCTTTACAGGAAACTGGAATACTGCTGATGAGATGAATGTTCCTCGTGGATATCATTCCAGTGTAACCCTAGCCAGTGGTGCAACTTTTGTTATTGGTGGATCTTGGAGTGGAGGAGTAGGCGGTAAAGATGCCGAGATATGGAGTGAAAAAACAGGTTGGTATAATTTGAATGGTGTACCTGTTGAAGCGATTACGGATGGCATCAATGTCAATCAACCTGCAAAACATGATGATTATTTTCCTTGGTTGTGGGTCGCACCGAATGGAAAGGTGTTGCATGCGGGACCAAGTCCTAAAATGCACTGGATTGATGCAGAAGGAACGGGAAGTTATACCAATGCTGGGAATCGAGCTAATGATGCCTATTCTGTCAGTGGTACTACAGTGATGTACGATATAGGAAAAGTATTGAAAGCTGGAGGTGCGGGAACTTTTGAAGAAGAAACGAATGCCAATAAACGGAGTTATATCATCGATATGAATGGTAATGGAAATCCGGTCGTGACTCAAGTAGCAGATATGTTCCAAACCAGAAACTATCATTCTAGTGTCGTACTACCAAATGGAGAAGTATTGGTATTCGGAGGTATTCCCGTTTCCAAAGTTTTTTCAGATCTTAATTCTAGGTTGACGACAGAAATTTGGAATCCCAATACGCAACAATGGACGCAATTAGCAGCAATGGCAACGCCTCGAAATTATCATAGTGTTTCTCTCTTGATGGAAGATGGCCGGATCTTTGTCGGTGGTGGTGGGCTTTGTGGAAACTGTTCGACGAATCATCCTGATGCAGAAATTTTTAGCCCACCTTATTTATTTAATAGCAATGGTACATTAGCCACTCGACCAGTAATTAATTCTGCTCCAACCGCCGCCAATTATAATTCCAATATTACTGTTTCAACAAACTCAGCAATCGACAATTTTTCATTGGTGAGAATGGCAACCGTAACGCACAGTACGAATAATGAACAAAGAAGAATCCCTTTAAATAAAACCAACCTTGGCGGAAATCAATACCAATTAGCCATTTCGAATCGAAATATTTTACCTCCTGGAAGATATATGTTATTTGGAATGAATAGTGCTGGCGTACCAAGTGTAGCGAAGATGATTAAAATTGGAGATGACATCAATGATTGTACACCAATTGGTGATACAAACCCGGGTGGAACAGGACTGTCCGCTACTTATTTTAATAATCAAAATTTTACAAATCCGGTATTAGAAAGAGTAGATGCAACCATCAATTTTGATTGGCAATTGGGTTCTCCTGCTTCTAATATTAGTGGAGATACTTATTCTATTTTGTGGGAAGGTGAAATCCAAGTACCACGTTCTGGAACCTATACCTTTTATACCAACTCTGATGATGGTGTTCGACTTTGGGTCAATAATAAACAAATGGTAGACAATTGGACGGTTCATGCACCCACCGAAGATATTGGTATGATTACTTTGAATGCAGGACAAAAATATGATATTAGATTAGAATATTTTGAAGAAACTGGCGGAGCAGCAATGCAACTTAGATGGTCAGGCCCTGGTATTTTAAAATCAATTGTCCCTGCGAGATATTTGTTTCCACTTAATTCATCAGGTCCTTGCGTCAATGCTGGTGGAGACAGTGATGGTGATGGTATTTGTGATAATGTTGATGAATGTCCCGATTTAGATAATAGTTTATTCGGAACCTCTTGTAATGACAATAATCCGAACACCACGAATGATGTTTATTCTTCAACAAGTTGTTCTTGTCAAGGAACACCAACCAATCCAAGCAATGATTGTAATGACATTGGTATCAATCCGGGAGATGGTGTTTTGACGATTACCAATTTAGATGGCGCACCGATTTCTGGAGTTCATGTTTTTAACTCTAGCTGGGCAACAGAATTTAACTGCGCAGGTAATTGTAATGGAACAGAAACGATTCCTTTAGCTGCTGGAACGTATTTTGTCTATGTTCGCTATTTCAATAGCTCTTGGATAGAAACTTGTGTCAGAAATGAAACGGTTCAAGTAAATGGTGGAGGGAATAGTGGCCCTTGTGATAATCAAGGTGGTGATAGTGACGGTGATGGAATTTGTAATAATAGTGATGAATGTCCGAATCTGAATAATAATTTATTTGGAACTTCCTGTAATGATAACAATCCAAACACGATTAATGATGTCTACTCCTCGGCAACTTGTGCTTGTCAAGGAACTCCGGTTGCGAATGGAACCTGTGACGATATTGGGATTAATCCAGGGAATGGTAATTTAAATATTACCAATTTGGATGGAGCACCAGTATCTAGTGTTCATGTTTTTAATTCCAGTTGGACCACTGAATTTAATTGTGCAGGTAATTGTAGCGCTACGGAAAATATTTCTTTAGCTGCCGGTACGTATTTTGTCTATGTTCGCTATTACAATAGTTCTTGGGTGCAGACTTGTGAAAGAAATGAAACCATCACGATTGGTGGTGGTAATGGAAATCCTTGTGATAATGCTGGTGGAGATAGTGATGGAGATGGAGTTTGTAACAACAACGATAATTGTGTAAACACCGCGAACCCATCTCAAGCAGATACAGATAATGATGGAATAGGAGATGCCTGTGATACACCAACTGGAAATCCTTGTGATAATGCTGGTGGAGATAGTGATGGAGATGGAGTTTGTAATAACAACGATAATTGTGTAAACATCGCGAATCCATCTCAAG
>CAYTVR010000147.1:0-8754 GCA_964441245.1 uncultured Saprospiraceae bacterium
TAGAATTGCTTCTCGCATTCACCTCATCCCAAAATTGCGCAAACGCCTTGTTTACGTACCGATGAGTATCGACTATCCATATTGGGCGGATGACCCAAATTTTGATTTGGATATGCACATCAGTCATATTGCTTTACCTAAGCCAGGAAGTTGGAAAGAATTAAGAAAAATAGCCTCTCGAATTTTTAGCGAACCACTTGATCATTCCCGACCGTTATGGTCTTTTACTTTTGTAGAAGGATTAGATAATATTCCACAAGTGCCCAAAGGATCGGTGGCAATTATTTCTAAAATTCATCATGTGGCAATTGATGGAGTAGGCGGAGCTGGTTTGTTGGCACTAGCTTTTGATTTTACACCAGAACCACAGAAAATTCCGGAACCTAAACCTTATAAACCGAAGCCTTTACCGAATGAGCTTTCGATGATTTTTAAAAGTACGATGACCTTTGCGGAAAAGCCGTTGAAATTTCCAAAGTTGATTACCGAAACCTTAACCGCATCGTTAAAAGCAGGAGTGTTTACAAGAGTGAAGCGAGTAGATTTACCGACTGCTCCTTTCACTGCACCGCCGACACCACTTAATGGAATTATTTCGTCTAGGCGAAAATGGAATACAGCCATCCTTTCATTGGATCGAGTAAAAGCCTTGAAAAATATAGCTGGTACGACTTTAAACGATGTGATCCTTGCGATATGTGCCAGTGCTTTGCGTCGATATTTATTGGAAAAAGAAAAATTGCCCATTAAACCATTGGTAGCGATGGTGCCGATTTCGACTAGAAATGAAAAAACAAAAGCAGCGGAAGGTAATCAAATATCTTCTATGCTTATTCAGCTAGCGACCAACGTGGAAGACCCTATAGAACGACTTGAAGTGATTCATGAAAATACCATCCGTGGTAAAACTTATAATGATGCTTTGGGAGCAAAAACTTTGGCCAATATGGCGGAGGCTGTTCCTTTTGGTATTGCCAATCAAGCGGCTCGTTTGTATTCTCGTTTTCGGGTAGCCGAAATGCACAATCCTGTTTTTAATGTGACGATTACCAATGTGCCGGGACCTCCGTTTCCTTTATATGTAAATGGCCACAAATTGTTATCCGTTATGGGAATGGCTCCCATTATTGATGGCATGGGATTGATCATTACGATTTTTAGTTACAATGGCTTAATCACATTGAGTCCAACATCAGATGCGAAAACAATGCCCGATTTGGATGATTTTACTCGCTATCTTCGAGAGTCAGCCAATGAGTTAGAAGCTGCAATTTTGAAAAAAGGGAAGACTAAGGAAAAGGCTAGAAAAAAGAAACCTGCTCCTCCAAAATCGGATAAATTATTTTTACATTTCAAAAAACATTTAAAAGCAAATGCGAAATTTATAAAACCGAATAATGGTCTTTTTCAATTTCATGTAAAAGGAGCCACTCAATCTGATTGGAAAATTGATCTAAACAAATCACCAGCTGTGGTTCGTAGAGGGATCATAAAAAATCCTGATGTCACCTTGACGATAAAGGAAACTCATTTAATGAAAATCGGTGAAGGTAAATTGAATCTACAAACGGCCTTTATTCAAGGGCGTGTTAAAATGGAAGGGGATACGAATCGAGCCATGAAGTTAGCTGCGATTTTATCTAAAATTCCAAAAATGGAACCGAAATAAAAAGAGAAACTTGAAGAATTGATGATCTACGAATAATACAGTAGTATTCAATTCTTCAAGCTTTTAATCTTTTCATGGTTTATGATTTTGATGAATAAGCTTACTCTTTTTCAATTGGTAATAAAGCAAACTAATTTGCCCGCCATATAAATATACTGCGCTAATATTTTTTCCTGATCTCTTAATAGTTGGATAAAATTCACTTTCAGATTGGCTTGAGGAATAAATGAATGACCCTCATTTTGATGAAGCATAAATAATGTATCATTCAGAGTCATTCTGATTCTCTTATCTGTGTTTTGTATTTAGTTGGTTATTGTTTTTTTTGATCATTTTGTTGATCCATTCTAGATTAAAATTTTCGTCTATCGCTAAGGCATTTTTATAACTTTCAATAGATTTTTTATGCTGTCCATTTAGGAAATATGCTTCTCCCAGACTATCGTGAGGATTGGGATGTCCTGAAAATTCAGAGACCAATAGTTCTAAAATTTTTACGGCATCTTCATATCTTTTATCTGCAATTAGAGCATATCCTAGTCTGTTTAATTCCCATTCATTGTCGAATTTATATTTATTGGGATGATCTTTTTTTAATTGATGATAGTATTGAATACCACCCTCGATATCATTATAATAATTTTTCCGAAGTTCAAAATCAATAGAGATTTTTGGTAAGGTATAAGCTTGGTGATTTAAAATGTTTAGAATGGCGACGCTGACTTCAGTGACCGGAATCATCCTCCCATTATTGGTCAAGATGATGATGTCTCTATCGTTTTCAAAATCATGTTTCATGATATTCAAAAAACCGCCAAAAGCGCCAGTGTGTCCAATTACTCCTTTTAAATCTTTGTCGCAGATAAATAATCCGAAGCCATAATTCCATTTGTATGCTCCAAAATATTCGAATAATGGCTCTCCACTATTGTTTAATGCAGGTCTCCAAGCTTCGGATTTATCGTCAAGATCCATGATCAAATCAGAATTAAAGGATTGTAACCATCTAAATAAATCCTCGGTAGAAGAATAAATTCCATTGGAACCATAGGTCAGTACATTGAAATCGGATTTGTTGCCGAAACCATCAAAACCAATTGCCCTATTTTGGCGAGAATAATTAGTCTTGCTCATCACATAAGTATTGGTCATGCCTAAAGGTTGCCATACCTTTTCATGTAAAAAAGATTCGAAGGTTTGACCGGATACTCTTTCTACAATCATGGCGAGTAACATATATCCTGAATTGCTATATCTTAAATCCGTTCCAGGTTCAAAGAGTAAAGTATCTCCTTTTGTTTGGAGAAAATTTTGGTAGATATCTTCATTTTTTAGTCCGTCAGGGTCTCCATAATGTGTTCTTTTCAGACCTGATGTATGTTGCATCAAATTTTTCAAAGTAATTTTGTGCATGTATTTTGGAAGTTCGGGAAAGATCTCACCAACGGTGCTGGTGTAGGTTAGTTTCCCTTGCTTTTTTAATAACATAATACCAAATGCGGTAAATTGTTTGGAGATAGAACCGAGGCAAAAAGAGCTGTTTAAATTTAAGGAAATATCATTTTCAAAATCAGCCTTTCCTATTGATTGATGATAAATAATCTCTCCTTTTTCGGCCACTAAAATATTTCCATTGAACATACCATTCTCTTGGCAAAAGCTAACTAATTTATCTAACTCATCAATGCTTTTTTGTGCGTACGATGGATAGCTTGTGATACAAATTAGAAGGAGGGTGATTAACTTAATTTTTTTCATCTCGTATATTTTTTGATTTTCAAATTTGGCTGCAAGGTGAATATAATGGTGATCGTGGGAAAATCTTAGACATTTATACCAAAGTAGAATAACTGTATAAGAAGAATTAATTCTGTATGTTTGAAGTCGTATTTTGCTATTGGTATACACTTATTCAATGGTGGTATACAATGCTTGCATTAATTGAAAAGGAATTGCAATTTTAGTGAATGAAAGAGTTGAAAAGACATGCGCCATTTTGGATATTTATATATTTGGTCTGGACCTACATTAAATCAGGTGGTGGAGAGAATGTTGAAGTGTTTTTGGTGATTAACCTCTTCAATATTGCCAATTACATGATCGCTTATTACACTTTAAAGCATATTTTTATCCCTTATTTTTTTGATCGTCAAAAATATGGACACTTTATCTTAAGTTTGGTCTTTACTTCTATTTTGCTATATCTATTTCTGTATATCAATGACATTACTTGGTTTCATGAGTTAGGTTGTTGGGACGCTCAGCCTATCAAATTTCAATCTTATTTACAAAAAACGATTCAAAATTATTCTCCTGCAATGATTCTTTTAGCTTGGGAAACACATATAAAAAGTATCAACGAGCAACAGAAGATTCAGGAATTAGAAAATGAAAAACTAGTGACGGAACTCAAATTTTTGAAGGCTCAGCTCAATCCTCATTTTTTATTTAATACTTTGAATAATTTATATGCTCAAGTGATTACTAATTCTGGAAAAGCACCTGATATGATTTTACAATTGTCGGGTATTTTGGATTATGTGTTGTATAAGAGTTTGAACAAAACGGTTCCTCTAAAAGAGGAAATTGATATCATCGAACATTTTTTGGCTTTAGAGAAGATACGTTATGGAGATCGATTGGAACTAAAGCTTGATGTTGATGGAAACTTAGGAGTCTCTATTTCACCACTTTTATTTCTCTCCTTGGTGGAAAATGCATTTAAACATGGCGTCAGAAAAGGAATTAAAAAGGCTATAGTGAAAATTGAAATTACAGAAGAAAGGGATAGCGTTTTCTGTAAAGTTTGGAATACAAAAAGTGATTTTCATGAAGTGGAAAGAGACGATCATAGAAAAGAACTTGGTTTGTCTAACATAAAACGACAACTCAGTATTTCATATCCTAATGCACATTCGATTCAGATTGATGACCAAGAAAAATCATTTTGTATAGCGATCACTATAAAGACAAAATCATGAAAAAAATAAAATGCCTTTTAGTCGATGACGAGATACCAGCTATTCAGATTTTAGAAAAATATGCGAGTATGATTGAACAGTTGGAAGTCGTTGCCTCCTGCGATAATGCGTTAAAAGCTTTTGATATACTTAAAGAAGAAAAAGTAGATTTACTTTTTTTGGATATAAATATGCCCGTTATTTCGGGAATAGATTTTATCAAAGCTTTGAAAAATCCACCGACCATTATCTTTACCACGGCTTACCGAGAATATGCTATTGAGAGTTATGAAATGGATGTTTTAGATTATCTTTTAAAACCATTTGGCTTTGATCGATTCTTGAAAGCCGTTGATAAATATCGATCGAAATATGAAATGACGATCATCAATTATAGCCAATTAGAAGAGCATGTTTTTTTTAAAGTGAATCGAACGAATCATAAGGTGATGCTCAATGATATTTTATATCTTGAAAGTCTTAAGGATTACACGCAGATACATACTAAAAATAATAAATTGACCATTAGAGGAAACCTAAGTACGAGTATGCAAAAATTGCCAAAGAATAGATTTGTTCGAATACACCGATCATATACCGTAGCTCTTGCTCAAATAGAATCATATAATCAAAGTGAAATTTTTGTAAACGGGATCAAACTGCCATTAGGTATGGCTTACCGAGAGACATTCCTTAAATTGATTTCTAAATAAAATAGAGCATGTTTACATTTAGTTTTTCTTTTGATGTTTTTCAGTAAGAATGCTTGAGTTAAGGTTGAACAAGTTTTGTGATTAGAAAATATTTTCCAGATGATTGTCAAGAATTTTATCCTAATAAATACCTCATTTTAAAATGACCATTATTGATTAGCGGACACCAACAACAAAAAAATAATATTATAATCACGAATAAAAAAAAGAGAACTATTTGAAAGAGGAAATAAATAAATTAATAAAAAACACTTTAGGTGAAGAGCCATTAAAAATATCAGAAATCGAAAACTTTGGAAGTGTCAATAATGTATTTGATATAATCTGTCAAAGCAATAATTATATAGTAAGATTCAATAAAGATGAAAATAAGCGATTAGAGTTTCTTAAAGAGGAATGGTGTATTAAAAATGTGAAAAAATTAGGAATACTAGTTCCAGAAATTTTGCATAATGGAGTTCACAATGGAAACCCTTTTATGATTCAAGAAAAAATAATGGGATTTAATGGGGCACTAGGTGACAAGAATGAGAAACTAAAAATATGGAAAACATTAGGAGAATATTCATTAAAATATAATCGAATCAAGAAAATAGAGATTCCAGAATTAATATCATCTGAGTTTCATAAAAATTGGAGAAGCAAATTAGATTATAATATTGAACAATTGAGTTTAGATGACTCTCTTTTAAAAAATAATGCTTTTACATTAAGACAACATAATGACATGAAAAAAGCATTAATCTCATTGAGAGATCGAGCATATGAAATTGGGTTAACTCATGGAGATTTAACCCCAAGAAATGTGATTGTAAATGAATCATCTATATATTTATTAGATTGGGGAACGGCTGAAATAAATATTGTTCCACATAGTGAAATCGGGATAATACTCATAGAAGGAGAAGCTAATAAATACGAATTCAAATCATTTTTAGAAGGAATGAATATAGGTGAAAAAGAGTTTAGGGAAACGGAATTAGAAATAAGAATATTAAACATTTTACACAGACTCGATAAATATAGATGGGCGTCTGGCTATGATCGGGAGCACATCGAGCGGTATGTTGATAAAATCAAACAAGAATATAAGAAAATGATAGAATTGAAATGAAAAAATATTGTTTCCAACAAAAACTAAAAGTCAATAATTGCAATGTACAGCTACCGTATTTTGCTAGACATTTAGTGATAATAAATCAAAAAAATGAAAAGATTAATCTGTATAATTAGCATCCTTATCGTCGCCCTCTCCATTAAAAAGGCAAGTTCAATAAAGGTATCATTAGAAACACTGGTTTTATCAATAGTAGAGAGTGATTGTATTGAGGTTGAAGGTAACAGTTCAATAATTTATTTGATAGAAGATATGATCCCGACCTCCCTAAGTTCCAGACCTTTTGAACCAATAATTAATATATTTCCAAATCCAGCCAATAGATTAATTTCCATTGAAAGTAACTCATCCTTGTTTGATTTAAGGATTCTCGATATGACTGGAAAAATTATGAAATTTCACCCTAATAAAAATAGAACGAGTAATATTGATATAAGCTTTTTACCGAAGGGAATGTATATAGTTGAACTAACCAATTCATCGACTGATGAAAAAAGAATAGGCAGAATCATAAAGGAGTAATTAGGATTATGAACTATGCATCCATAGCCATGATAGCTTTATAATCTATCTCAAAGTAACATGTTAGAATGGAGGCATTCATCATTAATAAGTGGTGAGCGTAAGTTAGAATTAAAAAAATAAAAATGGATACAATCGAATTATCACCAATAGCAAGTGAAAAAAAGGAGGACTTAAAAAAAATGCTTTTAGAGTATTTTAAAGAAATTGATGATTCAAAAATAGTGTATACAAAGGCGGGAGAAGAAATCGAATATCCTTTTTTAGATTTATACTGGAAGGAAACAAAAAGGATACCTCTAAATATTTTGTGGAATAATGAAATAATAGGATTTATATTGATAAATGACTGGATAGTTTATAAAGAATTTGAAGCGGATAAATCCATAGCTGAATTATACATTAAGCCTGACTTTAGAAGAAAAGGAATCGGTAAAAAGGTGACATATAAATTGTTCAATAAGTATAAAGGGAAATGGGAAATACGACAGTCATCAACGAATTATTTGGCTGTAAAATTTTGGAGATCAATTATCAAAGAGTTCACTAATGGGAATTTTAAAGAAATTGAAAATAGTACAGAAGACACAATAGAATTTGTTCAATTATTTGAGTCATGAAAAATCAAAATCTTTCCTAGACAGACCCTGTACCTACGCATGTATGGACAATCATAAAATGAGATAAAAAGTGACCGAAGGAAGCGTTGAATTTCATTTTTGAATGTCTGTAAACACAGGATTTGTCTAAGATAACTTGATTTTTCCTAGCCCGGATCTGCCTCCGACCCACTCTCGGCGCGCAACAAACCTCTATACGCATCACGAACAGTATTTCCATCATGGACGACTTTATATACTTCATGAGTGATAGGCATTGCGATACCGTATTTTTCTGCTAACTCCATGACCACTCCACAAGTTTTGACACCTTCGGCTACCATAGACATGGCATCAATAATCTCAGGTAAGGATTTACCTTGTCCTAATTGAAAACCTACATGACGATTTCGACTCAAAGTACTACTACAGGTGGCCACTAAATCACCCATTCCGGCAAGACCAGAAAAAGTGGCAGGTTGTCCACCCATTGCAACTCCTAGTCGAGTCAATTCTGCAAGTCCACGAGTGATAACAGCTGCTCGAGTATTGTCACCCGCACCTGCACCATCACCCATACCCGCTGCGATGGCAATCACATTTTTTAGGGCACCACCTAATTCACA
Organism: uncultured Saprospiraceae bacterium; assembly: GCA_964441245.1. Taxonomy (GTDB): domain Bacteria; phylum Bacteroidota; class Bacteroidia; order Chitinophagales; family Saprospiraceae; genus JALZUU01. The sequence goes on from CAYTVR010000147.1 coordinate 8,207, forward strand.
ACCTACGACATCTTCGTTGGTATACACCCTAAGTAATCCTGATTGAAAAACTTTTTGTAAAGCTCTAGCAATGGTATCATCGACCATGGCAATCACGGCCGCTGCTGCTTGACCTTTCATGATTTCTCTAGCCAAATTGGGACCTGTCAAAACACCTGCAGGATGTCCAGGCATAATGGTTTCAATGATTTCAGTCATTCGCATATGTGTACCACGCTCTAAGCCTTTGGATAAGCTAACAATAGGTACCCAAGGTCTGATATGGGGTTTGGCTTTTTCTAAAACAGATCGAAAACTTTGCGCGGGAATTCCCATGATGATCACATCTGCATCCTCTACCGCTTCTTGAATAGAGTTGGTGGCCCTAAGAGAAGAAGTTAGTTTTGCACCGGGTAAATATTTTTCATTTTTATGCTCTTGATTGATTTCTTCGACTGTTGCGGGATTACGAGCCCACATTTTTGTCGGAGTATTTTTTGCTGTGATAGAGGCAACTGTAGTTCCCCATGATCCACCGCCGAGTAAGCCTACTTTTAATTTCATAATTG
>CAYTVR010000147.1:8854-17422 GCA_964441245.1 uncultured Saprospiraceae bacterium
TAATTCTGCTATGAATTGTTGTAGTTTCATCATGGCAGGCATGGCATTGTTACGTAATCGTTGGATGATCGCTTGTTTTGCTTCATCGTCTTTTGGGACACTTTTCATTATTTGGCTAAAACCATCCAATCGATTATTCAAAAGCCATTTACGTAATGCTTTATCTTGTCCCCAGTTGAATTGATTGGTCATGAAAATGGCGAGCATTTTGATCCAGTCGGTATCGTGATTGGGTAGGGGAACAACTTTGCAAAGTTCATTTTTTTTCTTCTCTTCTTCGTAGGCCACCTCTACATGTGCAATAAAAGCTGCACTAAAAACAGGTTGATAAGATCGAACGGTTTGTGGAGTGATCAGCTTGCCGTCGAAAATAGGTTTTATATCTAAGTTAGTAATCGCGCTCGCTGAACAATCTACATGTACGTGATCTAAAGTGGTTGGAATATTACCTTGATCAAGTATGATTTGATCTTTCTCAATACTTTTGACACGACCTAAGCGAACCAAATTTTTAATACGACGAAGTTGTTCTAACTCTAATTGACTGATGGTCGCACCATGAAACATTTTAGGAGTAACGTTTTTGTCAATACGTAAAAGAACACCAGCGGTTTCTAGTCGATCAAACAAATCAGGAATGGATTCTGCTTGAGCGACCGCTTCAAATTGGGCTGCTTGAGCTTCAATACTATGTTCGAAAAATTCTATTGTATGCTGTGTGTTTTTACGATCAATCAACCAAGCATCTCTCGAAATGATCCAAGTGATTTTATCTGGATCAACTTGATGTTCTAATAACCAAAGGCAAGCATCGATTCCCGTTTTTCCGCCACCAATAATGACAAAGCCTGTAGGTGGTTTTGAAATTTTTGGTAAGTCATTTAGTGCCATAAATTGCACTGCTGAATCAATAGAAAAATTGGGTGTATGAGTTGAAGGAACGCTTGTTTTTAAATAGGTGGCATCCACCGTTTTGGTGTTGACTTTGACCTCATAACTTTCGCCAGTAATCATGGACACAAATTTTCCATCGCCTTGGTAATCGCACATTGGAAAATACTTTACCCGACCACTTGGTAAAAATTGATATCGCATTACCTCATCATAGTAGGCTTGTATCTGTGCTCCCGAAGCCAAATAGCTCAAACCTTTATTCCAACCGATTTGATCTAGTTTTCCATTATCTAACTCTTTTGAACTGACACCATAAAAGGCAGCAGGTTGATGAAGGGTAACGAAAGGATAGGCTACATTCCAATGACCACCTGGCTTTTGGAATCGATCAACGATAACTATGGTCGCGTCTGATTCGGTCAATAATACATCTGCAAAGGCCATTCCGACTGCTCCACTTCCTATAATCAAATAATCTGTTTCTAGCATTATTTTTTTTGGTTTTATAATATTTTGGCAAGCCCTTAAAAGTAGAAGTTTATTTTAAAAGCCCAAAAGATATGGTAACTTTTTATCAACGTCTAGATTTTAAAAGAGCCTTTTATTAGTTTACAGGAAGACCCGGTAGTTTTGAAAAAAAAACTGTGAATAGATGAATGGGCATCAAATTGATTAAGACGGTAAAGGATTGTATTTGCCCTAAGGTCAAAAAAGTATTAATTAATATGAACTTTGATGTTTTCCTGCTCTTATAGCTTGGTTAGATTGATAAATTTTAAAATAACCTCTATTTAAAGGTAAGTGCCAGGAGCAAGGTTTTCTAACTGGTAGACATTGTTTTTATTCTAAAATGAAAGCAATGAAATAAAAAGAAGTTCTGGTGTCTTAGAAAAAAATTGGATATTAGAGCAAATATAAACCTAAGTTTACTAAAATTTTACAACCAAAACTAAACGAAAATGAATTACATAGATTACATCATTATTGTTATTTATATACTTGGGTTTTTAGGTTTAGGATTTTTCTTTAAAGATAACAAAGACTCGAAGGATTACTTTCTTGGTGGTAATTCACTCGGATGGTTTCCACTCAGTCTTTCCACCATGGCGACACAATTGTCTGCGATTAGTTTTATATCTGCTCCTGCTTTTGTCGGCCTCAAACTCAATGGCGGAATGAAGTGGCTTACTTTTGAATTAGCGGTACCACTCGCTATGATTTTTATTATGCTGGTGATCATTCCCCCTTTATTTCGTTCTGGAATAGTCAGTATTTACGAATTTGTAGAAAGACGATTTGATGCTTCAACTAGATTGATATTGAGTATCGTTTTTCAAATAAGTAAAGCATTAGGAACAGGCGTGATGGTCTATACTGTCGCCTTTATTTTACAGGCAGTACTTAATATTGATTTTGTTTATACCATACTCATTATTAGTGTGATTACGATTGTTTATTCTTGGCAAGGAGGTATGAAAGCTGTGGTATGGGGCGATGCGATACAGATGATTATTTTGTTTGTGGGATTAGTCATTTGTCTTTTTTATGGATGGGATTTGCTACAAGCTAATGGTGGGTTTAATGCGGTTTTAGCTCCAGAGCGTTTACAGGTTATTGATTATAATTGGGGCTTTGCCAAAGGAGAAGAGTATGGAGTGATCCCGATGATTGTAGGAGGCTTCTTTTTATATGCTTCTTATTATGGTTGTGATCAAACTCAAGCACAACGTTTATTATCTGCTAAAAATGAAAAGACGATCAGGCAGCTATTGTTAGCCAATGGACTTTTGCGATTTCCTGTAGTATTGGTTTATTGTTTTATGGGCTTAGTGGTAGGATCATTGGCATTGTCAACACCGGAGTTTATGATTGAAATTAGTGAGGTGACTAAAAATCATTTTCCTGAAGAATTTGCCTCGAACGGCATTAAGCCAGATTTGATGATCCCCGTTTTTATTTTAAAATATTTGCCACATGGGATGATTGGAATTCTAATGGTCGGTATTATGTCCGCAGCGATGTCCTCCCTTAGTAGTACCATCAATTCTTTATCAGCAGTAACCGTAGAAGATTTTTTCAATCGTGGAACTAAGCAATTAGACGATCAACAGTATATGCGCATCTCAAAAATTTCAGTTGTTTTTTGGGGAGTGGTTTGTATTGGTGCTGCCTTCCTTTTTGGTGGGAGTGATAGCCCAGTTATTGAAATTATTAATGCCATTGGTTCTGTGTTTTATGGGCCAGTTTTAGCTACATTTGTATTAGCGATTTTTTCGAAAAAAGTCAATGCTCCTGGAATGAAAGCTGGAATCATCATTGCGGTTTTGATCAATTTGATTTTTTCCAAAACCATGCAAAATATGTTTGGTCTTGATTTCGGATTTAGTATTTTCTGGATGTGGTTGAATTTTACTGGTTTTATTTTAACGGTGGTAATTGCTTACCTAGTTACTGCCTTGACTAAGCCGGAGCCCAAAATCATGACTCAAGCCCAACACGTTTTTAAATGGCCTGATTTACTAGCCAAAGAACCCGTTATTTTATTTTCCTTCTTTGCGATGATACTGACGATTTGTTATTTGGTTCCAACTATTTTTAATGCTTGAGTTTAAATTATTTGGTATTTTGGTCAACCAAATTTACGTGTCCGTATGGATTTGGTTGTCAAAGCAAAGCTTTGAAAGCGTAAAAAATTCAACTCCATTATATATTTTGACCAAATGAAATCATAAAGAACCATTTAGTTAAACGAATTGAAAAAAAAACATCATTGAAAATCCTCATAGCTCCAGACAAATTTAAAGGCTCTCTATCCGCTAAAGCAGTCGGTGAAGCGATTGCTAAAGGATTAAGACAGACAGATGAAAAACTGGAGATCACTTTTCATCCAATGGCCGATGGGGGAGATGGTTCCTTGACCATATTGAAAGATCATTTAAATTTAGAAGAAGAACTCATACGAACCTGTGATCCATTAGGTCGTCCCATTTCTACAAAATACTTTAGGTCTAAAGATGCTGCTTTTATTGAAGTTGCTAGTGCGAGTGGTTTGGTTTTATTAAAAGAGCCTGAACGAAATCCTTTAGCAACTTCAACGCTTGGAACTGGCGAACAAATCCGACATGCTATTTCAAAAGGGTATCAAAATATTTTTCTTTTTCTTGGTGGAAGTGCCACCAACGATGCTGGAATGGGAATTGCACAAGCCCTTGGATTTCAGTTTTTAGATGTGGAAAATAATTTGCTTCAACCTATCGGTAAGCACCTTTCGAAGGTAGCAAAAATTCAAAATAAAAATATTATTGACTTTGGTAAAATCAAAATGACGCTCTTTTATGATGTGACGAATCCATTGTTTGGTCAAGAAGGGGCAGCCTATGTTTATGCCCATCAAAAGGGAGCCAACAAGAAACAGATTCAAGATTTGGATAAGGGTTTAAGACATTTTAGCAACGTTCTTCAAGAGCAAAAAGGAATGGATGTGAGCACCATTCCTGGTGGTGGTGCAGCTGGAGGAATTGGAGCAGGACTGGTGGCGCTCTGCGGAGCTGAATTGGGTAAAGGATTTGATATCATTTCAAAGCTTACTGATTTGGAACAAAAAATAAAAAATGCAGATTGGGTGATCAGTGGCGAAGGTAAATTGGATGAACAATCACTGCAAGGGAAAGTGATAGATGGGATTGCGGCCCTTTGTCAAAAACACCAGAAACCTTTGAGTTTGTTTGTCGGAAAAAATGATTTGGATGAAACGCGTTTATCAATCCATATCCAATCCATTTTTTCAATAATGAATATCGCTAAAAATAGTGAAGATGCGATGTTGAACGCGGTATTTTATTTAGAAAAATTAGCGAAAGGTTTTCGTTCGAATTTCAAATAGGAGAACTTATCACCAAACGAAATCATTTAGCTCTTGAAATCTACTATAGTCAGTTTTCATTTCTCAATCAATTCAAATAATTCTTCTACTTTAATTTCAAAGAATCTCGCTAATCGAATGGCTAAAACAGTCGAAGGAATGAATTTGCAATTCTCAATAGTATTAATCGTTTTTCTGGTTACACCGATGTGAGTGGCCAATTCCTCTTGCGTCAAGTTCTTAATGGCTCTCTGAACTTTAATTTGATTTCGTAATTCCCAATTCCCCATATCAAGCTTTATTATAGATCAAAGAAGAAGCTAAAACAGCAATAACTCCGATGTACAAAATAATTTGACAAGCAATTAAAGCCGTGATATTCGTCAATAAAGAGAGCACAATAAATGCAGCAGTCATAATGATAACAGACCAATAACCTGTGATAAATGATTTGTTTCTATTGTGCAACATATATTCATCATTAAGCGCATTTTTTAACGTCATATCCGAATTGACAACCTTTGCAAGGTTCATATATTTTATTAAACTCACGAAGAATATGATCCACCCAATCAATCCTAATAACACTATGGATCCAAGTATTAATTTATTGCTAACTAGATCTTTCAGGATAAACCCTCCAAACCAAATGGCCCAACCAAATAGAAACCATTTAACCAAATCATATCTTGATTTATCCATTTTTTCAATCATAGAATTTTCCATATAGATTAATTTAAATGTAACGTTTAGTTATCAAAATGTAACTTATAGGTTACAAATGTATGTATTTTAATTGATTATTGCAACATAGTTTCACAATTTCATCTTCTATACTGTTAGATTGTGGTAAAGGAAAACTGTTTTAATTCACTTTATTGAAAAGAGCTTGGGTTTACTGATTATTCTTTAAAATGAATTCGATTGAAGCATATTTAGATTTGCAGATACTAATTTTTTGTAAGGCTTGTTTGACTTGTTTTTTTTCTCGGAAATACGTTTTTAATACCTTAGGAGCAATGGCCAACATGAATAATTCGTTTTTTTTGTCCTTAAGTTTTATATCAGGGATTTCGTTGATTAAATAGTTCATTTCTCCCAAATCAACATTTTTAATTAAATATACTTTTAATTCGTCTGAGTACTTTTTGAAATTCTCGATATCAATAATTGAAGGGTTCGAACTTTGAAGTTTTTCAGCTTGATATTGGATGTCTTTTAGTTGTCTAAGTAGATTGTTATGCATAGCTGTATTCTTTATGAACTTAGTTAGTCATTTCTTTAATCACTTCTTTGGACTCACTTTTTTCTTCCTAGTCTTTTTAACCCCATTTGAAGAGGCCTTTCCATTTTTAGAAACAACCTCTACTTCTTGTCCCAATTCTTTTAAAAACAAAGAACGAACTTGATCAATCTTTTTTACCATGTTTCTTTTGGTCCAGCCTTTAGTGGTAATAGGAGGGAGGACTATCGTTTCTACCACTGCCGGTCTAAACAGATTGGTGCCACGTGGCATGGCATCGTGAGCGTTTTTGATGACAATCGGAACCAATGGAACTTTGGCTTGCATCGCTAAATGGAAAGCCCCTTTTTTGAATGCACCAAGGGTATAATCATAGCTTCTAGTCCCTTCTGGGAAAATAATAATAGAGGTTCCATTTTTTAAAGCTTCGACAGCAGGTTTCATGGCCTCGATGGCTTTTTCTTTATCTTTTCGATCGATAAAAATAACCCCTGCGGCTCCCATCATCTGTCCTATGATAGGCATGTGTTTCAATTCTTTTTTGGCGATACCTGTGGCGTTTTCTCTAATCAATTTAGAAGCAATAAATAAATCAACATTGCTCTGATGATTCAAAATAAAAACAGCGGGTCGGTCAGACCAGAGATATTCTTCACCTTTGATGACCAACTTAATACCAGCCATCGTGGTGACCAAATCTCCAACAGTAGCCATCATGGAATTGACTCCATCTTTCCACGAAAGGTTGAGTGTTCCTGTTGCCACGGCACTTGCCACTGCAGGAAATAAACTGGTGGCTGCTAATCCTGTTCGAACCCAATTGGTCAAGCCCGGTCGGTCTTCATCATTGAATCGATAAATGGGCCAGTTGTTTTGAAAGGCAATGGCGGACAATTTAGGATCAGGATTTAACGGACGAGGATTGCCGACAATTTCTAACAGAGGCATATCTTCTGCACTATCGGTATAGAAAAAACTCTTGCTCAAATCAAGATCAAACTTTTTCACCATTTCCTTTGCCGCATATGCTTTTCCATCGCCCCAACAAGCTGGTTCAATCATGTTGCCGGTAAAGACGCCATTTTTTACTTCCATCCGTGTACAACCTACATGTTCGATACCAAGATCACGAGCAATTGGATTCGTCTGATAAGGAGTCGCTGCTGAGATGATCGCAACGGTATGCCCTTTAGCCATGTGCGCAGCTACCAAAGCACGAGACTCTGGATAAATTTCTGCAGCTAAATGTTTTTCATAAACTTCTTCACCTACCTGTATGAAGACCTGTTCTTCAATCCCTTTAACACCTTGTGCACTCATGGCAGCGAGGCCAGCGAAATTACCATTTCCAGTTGCATAAACGAGGACTCCAGCAAACTGTGCAACGATTTCTCGAGTCGTCACACCACCACCCAGAATTCTTGCTTGGAAAAATTCTTTGGCAGAAAAACTTTTAATTAAGGTTCGATCCAAATCGAAGAAAGCACCTACGTGCGAACCAGATTCACCTTCGATAATTGGTCGAGTGATATTTTCTGTTTTTGATCCTGGAACAATATCTCGTTCGAGTGGAACAGCTGGTGATATTTCGTTTGGTTTTTCCAAGGTGATACCTTGAATCAATTGAATGCGGGTACCCACTTCTCGAAGTTGATCGATAAATGTCTGAATAGCTGCTTTGTCTTTTTGATTATTGCTAGGAATGAGTTGGAGGTTTTTGACCAACCGAATACCGTTTTGTAAAAAAGGTTTAGAAACAGATTCCAATTTTTGAATGCGGCCTTGCCATTGCATTTCTTCGCCAAGAAATAGACAATTATTGAGGAAAGCCTGTTCGTCAAAAGGAAGTTCTTCGTCCCAATCAAGTAATCCCTGTGCGACTACTTTATAAGCTTCGATATAAGAATTGAGGATAACTGGTGCCACCAGAATTTTTTGATTTCGAAGAAGATCGAGTGGTTTTTTTCTTGGATTAGAAAGATTGTTTTCCCAATTTTTATCGACGAAACTAAGGTTCTCTTCAATCTCATCACTAAACTGAGGTTTTCTGGAGTAGAAAAATTCAAATTTAAAAAGATCTCGTAAGGCCATGATTTCTGTCCAAAACGCAGCTGGTCTTTTGGTCGCGGGGACTTTTATCGTTTTGGCGAAAGCCAACTCAATAAATGCTTGGTGATACAAATGATGTACCGCCATATTCGCATAATAGGTAGATGCCAAATAATGCTCGGAGTTGATGACGTATTTAGCATTCAGATGATCTCCTTGTTGTTGAATGAGCTCTGCTTTTCGCAATAATTGTAAAGCATTTTGAACACTTTCTCCGATCGGTTTTCCTCGGTCAACTAAAGCATCTGGTTTTTGATTTTCGATCATACGCATCATGTTCGACAAATCACTTTCAATAGCTCTTTTAGTCAAAGAAAATTTACTTAATAAAGCGATACAAACCAAAGAGGTGGTCGTTACCGGTGTGATTTGATTAATGCGATGTACTAGCTCTAGTGCAAATCGTGGGAGCGTATTTTGAGCAGGAGTGACAAACAATTCTTCCTTTTCAGGAAGTGCG
>CAYTVR010000148.1:0-5460 GCA_964441245.1 uncultured Saprospiraceae bacterium
CCATTTCCTATCTCTATGATACTGGATGTGATGAAACAAGTACCTGTAGTTTCGACATTACTATCCAACAAGAAGAGCTTACTTTCAACCTAGCATGCCCAGAAAACTTAATACTCAATGCGCCTATCGGTGCGAATGGAATGATTGTCAACTGGGACGAACCAAATGCTAACACCAATTGTGAAATCCAAGCACCAAGCATTTCGCAAATCGATGGACCGCTCAATGGTTCTGTTTTACCAATAGGTACCACCACCATTTCCTATCTCTATGATACTGGATGTGATGAAACAAGTACCTGTAGTTTTGATATCACCGTCAATGGGCAAGCAGGTGTTTTAGATTTTAGTTGCCCACAAAATATTTCAATCAATTCACCTGTTGGTACTACTGGCGCTATGGCAACTTGGGAAGAACCAAGTGTAACTTCAGATTGTAGTATTGGCAATCTTTTATTAGAACAAACCGTAGGATTAACTAGTGGTAGTTTTTTCCCAGTCGGTGTGACGAATATCACTTATGAAGCTCAAGATGGATGCGATAATTTAGAAACTTGTGTTTTTTCAGTTACCATCAATCAAGAAGATTTAATTGCAGAAATTAGTTGTCCTGATGATATTACCATCAATACTTCGATTGGTGCAAGTGGTGCAATTGTAGATTGGGATTCTCCTACAGCAACGACCAACTGTTCTTTACCTGGCAATACAATTAATCAACTTTCTGGTCTTGCTTCTGGTAGTTTTTTCCCTATAGGAAATACAGTGATCGAGTATAATTTTGAAACAGGTTGTGTACTCGATCCAACTTGTAATTTCACTATTTCTGTGATAGAACAAAGTGCTATTTTGGAAATCAATTGCCCTGAAAACATCGAAATTCAAGCTCCCATTGGAGCCACTACAGCAATCACCAATTGGGCTGAAGTCACAACTGTTTCTGATTGTAGCTTTGGTGATCTAACGATCAATCAAACCAATGGATTAAACAATGGAAGTGCATTTCCAGAAGGAATATCAACCGTTACTTATCAAGTCGAAGATGCTTGCGATAATACACAAACTTGTGAATTCACCGTAACTATTTTAACACAGGAAGCAGTCTTACAATTTTCTTGTCCAGAAAATATTTTTGAAAATGCATTGATTGGTGCATCGGGTGTCATCGTGAATTGGAGTGAGCCTAGCATCAATTCAGATTGTAGTTTTGGTCAAGGCACTTTCGTGCAAATATTAGGACCAGCAAGCGGAAGTGAAATCCCCGTCGGCACCACTACGATAAGCTACGAAGCTATAGACAATTGTGAAAACATACAAACATGCAGCTTTGATATCTTTGTTGAACAAGAAGAATTGGCCGCTTCTTTTGACTGTCCAGATGATATTGAAATAACCGTTCCTTTCGGTAGTACCGGACAAGAAGTCGTTTGGGGCGTCCCCCAAGGAAACACGAATTGCGAACTAGATATTCCATCAACAACCCAAATAGTAGGTCCGCCAAATGGTAGTTTTCTTAATATTGGAACCAATACCATCGAATATTCTTTTAATACTGGTTGTAATTTAGAACTTTTTTGTAAATTTGATATAATTGTTATTGAAGGGGATTCTACTGTATCTAATCAATATTTAGAACAAAGCCTCACCAAAAAAATATCAATTTATCCCATACCGACCGATTCAGAGCTAAATTTTGATGTTCAGCATATAGCTAAACAAATACATAACACATACATTTACAATTATTTAGGGCAAAAGATTGGAACAATAATCAACCAAAACACAGACACATTTAAAATAAGTGTCGAGAATTATCCGAATGGAATTTATTGGGCTTCTTTCCAACTCAAAAATGGAATGATACTCAATAAACAATTTGTAATTAGCCGATAAAAAATTAGAGCTCGTTTAAATTTAGTTTAGGCAATGAATACAAAGCTTAAGGTACTTTGTATTTTCGGTCAATTAAATTATTTTTCACGAAAGAGTTAACGGATAATTTTCATTTCTCAATATCTGTCATTGAAATCTCAAACAATGGCCAGTACTTTTTTGATTCTCCAATTTTAGGAATACTTAAAACATACATCACATATTAATGAAAGAGCTTTAATAAGTAAGCTTCTGAGTATTCAATCAACAGAGTACTCAGACAAACTATATATTATAACCACCTGACACTTTAATTCTTTTATTCTGAAATATTAAAGATCAATAAAATGCCTTTAATTTTTTTTAGATAAAACATTGTTAAGAACCTACAATACACATTTAATGAAAGCGCCATTTTACAAATTACTTTTAGTCATTCTTTGCACTTTATTTCTGCAAGAAGTATCTGCACAATTATACATCAATGAATGGATGGCTGCCAATGCCACGACCATCGAAGATAGTGAAGATGAGTTTGACGATTGGATTGAAATTTACAATGCTGGCAATCAAGATATCAATCTAAATGGTTATTACATTTCAGATGATCCTGCGGAGCCACTTAAGTTTCAAATTACGGAAGACCTTGTCGTTAGAGATGATGATTTCCTTTTGATTTGGGCAGACAATGATCTGGATCAAGGAGAAAATCATATCGGATTTAAATTATCGTCGGATGGCGAATTTATTTCTCTTTATTCACCTAGTCAAGTATTGATCGATTCTATTTCTTTCCCAGCTCAGCTTGCAGATGTTTCGATGGGCCGATATGAAGATGGCGAAGATCAAATTCTGTTTTTCACCACTCCTACCCCTGAAGAATCTAATGAAGCTTCTGGTCTAGAAGGTACAGTAGAAAATCCGACTTACTCTATTCAAGGTGGTTTTTTCAATGATGATATTACCGTTGAATTATCTACCACAACAACTGGAGCAACCATCTATTATACCACTAACGGAGATGATCCTACCACTAGTGATAATGAGTATACTGGTGCTATAAGTCTTTCTGAAACAACTATGCTACGAGCTATTGCTGTAAAAAATAATTTTTTCAATAGTGGTATCGCTAGTCAAAGTTATTTTGTGGAGCAAAATTATAGTTTACCGGTCATGTCTATTATCACTGATCCAGATAATATGTTTGATGATGATGAAGGTATTTATGCCAACCCAGAAGAAGAAGGTTCTGAGTGGGAAAGATTTTGTCAAATCCAATATTTTAAAGAAGAAAACTTAGAATTTTCTATCGATTGTGGAATCAGAATTCAAGGACGATCTTCTGTTGTTTTACCAAAAAAATCTTTCCGACTCTTTTTCGATAGTGACTATGGTCAAAAATGGTTAGAGTATCCCATGTTTGAAGATGGTGAAGTGGATCGTTTTAGAAATTTGGTCTTACGTAGTGGTTATGATGACAGCCTTGCTGATCCAGAAGGGACTTTATTGAGAGAACCTTTTGGCAATCGCCGTTATGCACAATCAGGTGGATTAAGTTCTAAAGGTAATTGGGCGATTCTCACCATTAATGGAGAATTCTGGGGAATTTATGAAGTTCGTGAAAGTATCAATGATCACTTTATCGAAACGCATAAAGACTGGGATGAAGATGAATTTGATCTTATTCGATTTGGCAAACGAGGTCCAGATGTAAAGGCAGGTTCCATCGATGAATGGTATGCGATGCAAGCGTTTTTAGAAAACAATGATTTATCTGATCCCGCCATTTATGCGCAAGCAGGAGAAATAATTGACCTTGAAAATTTAATCAACCTACTCGCTTTCAATAACAACTTTGCTTACAATAGTTGGTCATGGGGTGTATTTGCATACAAAAAGAAAACAGCAAATGGTAAATGGCGTTTTATGGTCTGGGATTTAGATCGTGGACTCGATCAATACAAATTAGAAACCTTCGAAAATTATGAACGAACTGGTGATTTTCAATGGGCCAATTTCATGCCTTATGCACTAATTGAAAATGAAGGTTTTAGACATCAAATGCTCAATCGAACTGCCGATCTACTCAACACTGATTATAGAACAGACCTAGCCACCAATTATCTCGAAAGCATCAAACAAGAAATTATTGCAGAGATGCCTAAAGAATTTGATCGATGGGATGACAGCCGAGATGTCAATGACTGGAATACTTCAATAGATGATCTTTTAGGCACCTTCTTTATAGAAAGACCAGAAAGATTACGTGACCAAGCTTTAGATTATTTTGATCTACCTGATGTCAACCAAATTGACTTGGATGTAGTTGGAAATGGTTCTTTACATATCAATACGATTGATGTTCCTACCATCCCGTGGTCAGGAATTTATTTTGAAGAAGTTCCCATTACTATTACGGCAACAGCAGGTCCGGGTAGCGTTTTTTCTCATTGGAGCGATCCTGATTTACCTGAGGAAAGAATCATCGAAGTTGACTTTGAAGACACTTATGGGTTAACTGCATTTTTCACAGAAGGATCAACCGCCAATCATAATATTGTCATCAATGAAATCAATTATCATTCGCCAGATAACTTAGATGCTGGTGATTGGATTGAATTGTATAACAATAGTGATCAAGCTGCTGATATTTCTATCTGGTATTTTCAAGATGAAGCAGGCAATTATTTTAATTTACCAGAAGGTACTATTCTTCCTCCATTTGCTTATCTGGTACTCGCCGAAGACTTAGCATTATTTTCCTCAGTCTATCCTGATGTTGATAATGTCATCGGTGACTTTGGAAACTCTATCTCTGGCGGTTTCAAATTAAACAATGACGGAGAATTGATCAACTTCAATAATGCCAATACTTCTTTTTCTGATGAGGTATCTTACAATGATCAATTGCCTTGGCCTGTTGAACCAGATGGGACTGGACCAACTTTACAATTAATTAATGCTGACCTAGATAATGCCCTCGCATCAAGTTGGATTAATTTCCCAGCTACTCCTGGTGGTCCATATATTCCCGGCAGTACCATTTTAACTATCAGTTGTCCTAACAATATTATAGTTAATGCACCAATTGGTGCATCATCAAGCATGGTGTCATGGACCGAACCGACGACTTTTTCGAATTGCCCAAATGCCAATCCTACTTTAATCCAATCGGAAGGCCTAAGTAATAATAGTGAATTTCCCATTGGCATATCAACGGTAGAATATAACGCATCTGACATTTGCAATAATACCGATAATTGTCTTTTCACCGTAACCGTAATTGAGCAAGAGGCGGTTTTGAATTTTAATTGTCCTAATAATATTACTACCAACTCACTTGTGGGAAGTACTGGAGCCATTGTTAGTTGGAATGCTCCCAATGCGACTTCAGATTGTAGCTTCGGTAACGCAACATTTGAACAAAGCAATGGTCTTTCAAGTGGAAGTGAATTTCCAGTAGGGACCAGCACCGTTTCCTATCAAGCGGAAGATCCTTGTGACAATAGTCAAAATTGTACTTTTACCATAACGGTCCAACAAGAAGAATTGATCACAGAAATTAACTGCCCAGATGATATTATTCTAA
>CAYTVR010000148.1:5560-17368 GCA_964441245.1 uncultured Saprospiraceae bacterium
ACCTACAAAATGGCGACAATTTCCCAATTGGTACCACCACAGTCTCTTATCAAGCTCAAGATGTTTGCGATAATAATCAAGAATGTAGCTTTACCGTAAATGTCCAACAAGAAGAATTGATCACAGAAATTAACTGCCCAGATGATATTATTCTAACTGCTGCGCCAGGGGCTAATCAAATGCAAGTCAACTGGGATATTCCTCAAGGAAATACCAATTGTGAAATCGCTGACGCTGAAATCTTTCAATCCGATGGACCACAAAATGGAAGCCTTTTTCCTATCGGCACCACCACTATTGAATATACTTTTAGCTCTGGTTGTCAGACACAAGTCAGCTGTTCTTTTGACGTCATTGTTGAATTCCAAGAAGCTGTTTTAAATTTCAGTTGTCCTGAAAATATGACTGTAAATGCTCTCATCGGTGCAACATCAGCTCAAGTCAATTGGGACGAACCCAACGTTTCAACAAACTGTGTTTTAGGTGATGCCTCCTTCGAGCAAATCAGCGACCTACAAAATGGCGACAATTTCCCAATTGGTACCACCACAGTCTCTTATCAAGCGCAAGATGTTTGTGATAATAGTGAAAATTGCAGTTTTACAGTAACCGTCGAACAAGAAGAATTAAATCTCAATCTAACTTGCCCAAACAATCTAACTGTCAATGCTCCAATTGGTGCTTTAGGAATTATTGTCACTTGGCCAGAACCAGTAGGCAATACTAATTGTGAAGTGGGACAAACATTATTAGAACAAAGTACTGGCCTAGCAAATGGAAGTTTTTTCCCACTAGGAATGACCACAATAGAATACACTTACAATGCATGTAATGAAAATACGACTTGTAGTTTTGAACTTATAGTTACTGGACAAGATGCTGTTTTGAACTTTAGCTGTCCAGATAATATATCTATGACAGCGCCAATTGGTTCGAATGGGACCCTCGTCAACTGGGACGAACCAATACTTGAATCAGATTGTAGTTTAGGAGAATCAAGTTTCACACAAATAGAAGGATCTGAGAATGGTACTGAGTTTCCAATTGGCACTACTACCGTCACTTATCAAGCAATGGACGCTTGCGACAATCAAACCAATTGTTCATTTGACATCATAGTAACACAAGAAGAGTTGACGGCTGAATTTACTTGTCCTGAGGATTTAGAATTTAATATTCCTGTTGGTGTAACAGGCCTTGTGGTCAATTGGTTAGAGCCAGAAGGTTCTACGAATTGTCAAGTTGGTGCTCCAGTCATCAGTCAAATTAGTGGACCAGAAAATGGATCTTTGTTTCCTATTGGATTATCGACCATTAGCTATCAATATGATACGGGATGTGATACGGAACTTTTATGCAGCTTTAGCGTCAGTATCGCTATTGATTCTACAACTGCTACTACAGATTTTAAGCCTTATGCCCATCAGATCAAATTATATCCAAACCCAGCCAATCAGGTTTTAAATATTGACTTGGGCGAGATTAACAACAAAGTAGAAAATATTTTGATTTTCAATGCTTTAGGCCAAAAAATGAATTATGACATAGAAACAGCCCCACTGCCAGAGCTACAGACTATTCACCTTCATTCATTAAGCAGTGGAGTTTATATTGCTTTATTCCAAATGAAAAATAGCAAATCAATTACTAAACAATTTGTGATTCAACGCTAATATAAATCATCTTTTCATAAAAGCCTTTCCGTTTTCAAAAAATGGAAAGGCTTTTAACTTTCCTTCTTAACTTTTAATCGACAAAACATCTTGACGCCTGTATATCAATCACTTTTATATTTTATTTTAAAAAATATATTAATTATTAGATGTTTTTATTGACTTAAAGTCTAAAAAGAACTACTTTGAAGTCCCGTATTAGAACAAAATGTAAAAATCGCAATTCTCCATTGCGAGATTTATCTATTTCAATTTAGGCGATTGAGATAGATTCAAAAACTTGAACAAACCCGTTTTTTTCCTCCACCATTTTAATCCTCCATTCCAAATGGTCCTCTTATTTTAATATATTAAATAAAAGGATTGATTATTGTTTATTTCAAACTAAATACATCTGTTTGAAATAGAAAAAAGCGCAAGATGAATCATTTACAAATTGTATTAAAGCTAAAGCTAAATAAGACTTTTCTTTTCTTTCTTCTCTTTTACCTTACGGCTAATGGTACTTTCGGGCAATATCTAGTCATCAATGAATTCATGGCTTCTAATTCGTCTACCATAAAAGACAATGACAATGATTATGAAGATTGGGTAGAACTATATAACCGAAATGATGGACCAGTCAATATTGGTGGTCTATTCATCTCAGATGATCTTAATGAACTGACTAAATGGCAAATTCCAGATACCGATCCAAGTCTAACCACTATTCCACCTGGAGGTTTTTTGATCCTTTGGTTGGATAAAGAACCAGACGAAGGTCCTTTACATGTGAATACCAAATTGACTACCAGTGGCGAAGATATCGTCATTACGGCTTCAGACGGCATAAGTATAATTGATAGCTATACTTTTGGTCCTCAAACCATTGATATTTCTATGGGAAGAGCAACGGATGGTAGTGATGAATGGATTATTTTTTCAACCCCAAGTCCTGGAAGTTCGAACTATACCGGCGATCAAATGGTCATGATGCCAGCTGCATCTATGCCCAGTGGCCACTATAATGAGGCGATCTCCATTAACCTAAATTCAGCAACAAATAATGCGGTGATCAGATATACGACAGATGGTTCTGAACCGACAAACACTTCTAGTCTTTACTCTACTCCTCTTATCATTGATGCGACCACTACCCTACGTTCAAAGGGATTCAGTTCAGATTCTGACTCTAGTCGAACCATGACACATACTTATCTTTTTGAAGCGGAACATGCCTTTCCAATTGTTTGTTTAAGTACCAACCCAAATTATTTTTTTGATACCATTGTTGGTATCTATGAAAATTGGAGAGACGATGACTTAGTACATCCTGTTCATGCTGAATTTATAAAAATGGATGGCGAATCTGCTTTTGAAATTGATGCAGAAATTAAATTACACGGTGGAGGAAGTACTCGTAAAGATCGAAAGGGAATGGCGCTCATTGCTCGATCTGAATACGGTCAAAAGAAAATCAATTATCCTATTTTTTCGGATCGAAATGATGATGAATACCGAGCGATTCTTTTGAGATCTTCAGGACAAGATTTTGATCGTACACTTTTTAGGGATGCGATTTCTAGTAGTTTGGCAAATGATTTTTCAGATATTGGAGACATCTTAAAAAAGCCCGATCTAGATGAGCAAAAGTTTAGACCTTCTATCGTTTACCTCAACGGAAATTATTTTGGCATTCACAATATTAGAGAAAAACTTGATTGGAGATACTTGGAAAGGCGATACGGAGTAGATAAGAATGAAGTAGATATTATTGATGGTAGAGATAATCCAGATCGAGGAAATGATCTAGCTTGGACAGCATTTGTCGATTATTTAGAAAACAATACATTTACAAATAAAAATAATCTCGACTCGCTCAAAAAAAGATTAGACATTAACAATTACATTGACAATCATTTACTCAATATGTATGTCTGTAATACCGATTGGCCATCCAATAATAATAAGCGTTGGAGAGAACAAAAAGAAGATGCTAAGTGGCGATTCATGACTTATGATATGGATTATGCATTCGGTATGTTTCCATTAACTGGAGAAGATTGGGGAAGTGGAGATTGGAATTCAAATATGATTGAAATGGTTCTTGCGGATTCTAGTGAGTCCAATTACAATCGACCATATTCCACCCTCATTATGCGAAAGCTAATGGAAAATGAGGAAACTCGCCACTACTTTATCAATCGCATGGCAGATCAATTGAACACCATGTTTACACCAGAGAGGGTGACAGCTAGAATCGATGCATTCAAAGCCATGTTTGCTCCTGAAGCCTATTTCCATCATGACTTTTTTGATCTAAGAGATTGGGATGAGCAAGTAGATATTATTCGCCTTTACGGCGAAAATAGAGCTCCTGTGATGTTCGATAATTTTGAAAATTACTTTGAGGATATTACTGGACAATCAGACGTAAGCATTACTGCCAATCCTGTAGATGGTGGTCGAATTAACTTTAGTACGTTGCGATTAAATGAAGAATTTTATCCCTTTCAAGGAACTTATTTTTCGGGAGTCAATATTCCTGCAAAAGCCGTTGCTGCTCCTGGATATATTTTTCAAAATTGGTCAAACGATACTTCACAGGACAATCCAATCACGACCATTAATTTGGATGGCGATGAAAATATCACGGCTAACTTTATTTTAGGTTCTACCGAAATTGGTCAAGTCGTCATCAATGAAATAAACTATAATTCTCCAGACTCACCTAACTCCGGTGACTGGATTGAATTATACAATGCAGGCACATCTGCAGTAGATATCTCTGGTTGGATTTTTGAAGATCACGAAGATTATTTTAATTTACCTGCCAATACTATTATTCCAGCCAATGGTTATTTAGTGATCGTAGAAGATAGTCTTGATTTCTCCACAGTTTATCCAAACGTAGAAAATTTCCTTGGTAGTTTTGGCCGATCAATCTTTAAGGATTTTAAATTAAGTAACAGTAGTGAAAACATTCGCATCAGCAATGCGAATCGGACATTTATAGACACCGTGCATTATAAAGATGATTCTCCTTGGCCTTTAGAACCCGATGGCAATGGTCCTACCTTACAATTGATAGATGCTTCCTTAAATAATGCCATAGCTAGTAGCTGGCGCGCATACTCTGCTACGCCAGGAAAAGAAAATGGATTTTTGGCCACTATTGAATGTTCTCCAAATCTAAGTTTTACAGCAGAACCCGGAGCTGAAGGCAAAACCATCGTATGGGATTTACCAAATGTAGAGACCAATTGTGACCTTGCCGGAAGTGAGTTACAACAAACTAGTGGCCCAAGTAGCGGAAGTGTATTCCCAATAGGAACGACGACGATTAGTCATGATTTTGAAACAGCTTGTGGGGTTACAAAAACTTGTAGTTTCGATATCAATGTAACTGCTCAAGAAGTTGACTTTAATCTTTCTTGCGATGTACAGGACATCACACTTTCCGCTCCTGTTGGCTCATCAGGAAGCGTAGCTAATTGGACAGAACCAACAACCTCTTCTAACTGTTACTTGAGCAACTCTTGGTTAACGCAAACTAGTGGATTAAGTAATGGAAGTGTATTCCCTGTCGGGACAACTTTAGTAAAATATGAGGCAAAAGATGATTGCGACAATCTTCAATTCTGTAGTTTTAATGTAAGCGTTGAACAAGATGAGTTCAACTATGAATTGACTTGTCCTGAAAATTTAATCGTCAATTCCCTCATCGGGACCGATGGAATGATCGTGAACTGGAATGAGCCATATGCCAATACCAATTGTGAAATAAATACACCGATCGTGACACAAACTGTAGGACCAGACAACGGAAGTTTTTTACCTGTCGGCACCACTACCATTTCTTACCTTTATGATACGGGTTGTAATGAAACTTCTACTTGTAGTTTTGAAATTACCGTTCAACAAGAGGCATTGACGTTTAATCTGGAGTGTCCTGAAAATCTTATTTTATCGACTCCAATAGGAGCTTCAGAAGTGTTGGTTAATTGGGAACTCCCCATTACTAACACCAATTGCGAAATCAATTCCAGTGAATTAATTCAATTGTCAGGCCCAACAAATGGAACATTTTTACCAGTAGGTACCTCAATCGTTAGCTATGAATATAAAACTGGATGTGATCTAACAACCTCTTGTAGTTTTGAAATTATCATCAATAGCAGTGATGCAGTTATCAGCTATTCCTGCCCAAATGACATCAGCGTAAACGCATTAATAGGAGCGACCGGTATTCCTGTTGATTGGGAAGAACCAACAGCTAGTTCTGATTGCTTTATGACAGGCATCGACATCAATCAAACAGATGGATTAGAAAATGGAAGTGAATTTCCTATTGGTATGACTACCGTCACTTATAAAATTCAAGATGCTTGTGAGACGGTACAAGTTTGTAGTTTTGAGGTAAACGTTCAACAAGACGATTTGATCTATGATTTATTATGTAGTACTGATTTGAATTTTGAATCCACGGTTGGTTCTGAAGGGATAGAAGTATCTTGGCCAGAGCCTGAAGCAATCAACAATTGCGAAGTGGGAACTGGAGAACTCATCCAAACCGAAGGTCCGGCCAATGGAAGCTTTTTACCTCTTGGAGTGACAACTATCAGTTATAACTATTCCACTGGTTGTGGAAATACGATTGAATGCAGTTTTGATATTATGGTAGAACAAGACGATCTAACCGCAGAAATCATCTGTTCAGAAGATCTAGTATTGACCATTCCATTTGGTGATGAAGGTTTAATGGTGAATTGGCCAGAACCAGAAACAAGTACCAATTGTGAAGTGAACAATTCAGAACTGATTCAAAATAATGGTCCAGCTAATGGAAGCTTTCTGGGAGCAGGTGAATACCTTATTGAATATCAATTCAACACAGGATGTACTTCCAGTGTCAACTGTGAATTCATTATCGAAATTCTAGAATCCGACTCTTCCACTTCCTATCAAAATCTTGATTTATTATCCGACGCAGTTAACCTTTTCCCAAATCCTGCACAGGCATTAATCAACCTTGACATTAGTGAACTTTCCGTTCCAATTGTTGGGCTAAACATTTACAATAATCTTGGTCAACTTACGCTTCCCAAAATCACCGTCAACCAAGGAGAACAGTTGATTCCTGTTGAACTCAACAATTATTCAAATGGCGTTTACTTCGTACTTCTTCAATTAGAAAACGGAAGTCTTATCTCAAAATCATTCATAGTCAACAAATAATTTCTAAAAAAAAAGAAACTCAATCAATCATTCAAAAGTCTGTTGCTCTTTTATAAAGCAGCGGACTTTTGATTTAATTTTAGGTTTTATTTTAACTAATGAATTAAATTATTTTCATATCTTTGATAATGGCTCTGTTTAAAAATAACGCTCTTAGCTACAAAGCTAAATCTGTTGTTTTTCGCAGAAGCAGCCATTCTTAACTAATTTAATTAGGAATAGCCAACACTACATCCTAAAACGTTTAAGTATCCTAAGATCCGATTAACTACATTACTATCAATCAATGATTATTTTCTTAAAGAAAATAAATCCCTAGTAATGTCATAGAGCATAAAACCATATAAGGGCTAGATTAAAATAATCAATATCCATTTAATAATTTTTTTGATGTTTATGTACATCGAAAAGCATAGCTTTCATATCCTGAAATGAGAACAAATACCATAACCCCATTCTTACTTTTAAACAAAAAAGTAATTTTTCTTTTTTTTCATCTTAGCTTCATTTTAGCTAGTCCTAGTCTATTTGGTCAAGCCATTTATATCAATGAATTTATGGCTGCCAATTCCAATATCATCAACGATGAATTTGACGAATCAGATGATTGGGTAGAGCTTTACAATGATGAAAACAATCCCATCGATATTGGAGGAATGTACATCACGGACAAGCTTTCTAATCCAACTAAATGGCAAATTCCAACAAGTGATCCTTCATTGACAACCATTCCTGCAAAAGGTTTTATCCTTTTATGGTTTGATGGTTCTCCTGAACAAGGCATCCTTCACATAGACACTAAATTAAGTGCAGACGGTGAAGCTATTGGTCTATATCAATCAGATGGACTTACTGTAATCGACTCTCTTTCCTTTCCTGCTCAAACCACAGATATTTCCCAAGGCTTGGAAGAGGATGGTGGAAATGCATTTATCTTATTTGCCACACCAACACCTGGAGCATCCAATGAAGATGGAGACAATGGTTTAGTTGCCATGCCACAAGCCAATATGATTGGCGGACATTATGAAAATGAAATCGAAGTGACTTTATCCATTAGCACTTCTGGTGCGATTATTCGTTATACGACAGATGGCTCTGAACCTACTTCTAGCTCTTCATTCTACTCCGGTCCTATTGTAATTGACGAAACGATTCCACTTCGCGCTCGTGGCTTTAAAGCTAATTTTGAGCCGAGTAGAATCATGACCCATAGTTATCTATTTGATGTCAATCATAGTTTTCCCGTCATTTGTTTAACGACTGAACCTGATAACTTTTATGGCGATGAAATCGGAATTTATGAAAACTGGGATGTAGAAGAATTAGAGAACCCAGTACACCTAGAATTTTTTGAATTAGACGGAGACTTGGGCTTTCAACAAGATTTGGGAGTGAGTATTCATGGTGGCGGAAGTGCCTCCAATGATTTAAAAGGTTTAAACATTATCGCTAGATCAATTTATGGCGACAATACTATTGATTATAAATTATTTCCAGAATTGGAATATGATGAATATGCAAGTTTCTTACTTCGAGCATCGGGAAATGATGAACACAATACCATGCTTCGAGATGCATTAGCCAGTAGTTTAGTTAGAGAAATAGAAGATGTAGATGCTTGCATTGAAGATCCGAATTTTGATCCTCAAGCTTATCGACCAAGTGTGGTTTACCTAAATGGAGAATACCTTGGTATTCACAATGTTAGAGAACGACTAAGTGGTCGATATGTAGAACGACGCTATGGTATTGATAAAGATGAAGTCGATATTATCGTGAGTAAAAGAGAAGCACTCCGTGGTGATGAAGACGCATGGTTAGATTTTTATGACTTCATTGAGGAAAATGATTTTACAGATCAAGAAATGTTTGATTCTTTACAAACTTATATGAAAATCGATCACTTCTTAGATTATCTAATTTTCAATATTTACATAGACAATACCGACTGGCCAGGAAACAACAATAGACGTTTCCGAGAAAGAAAAGATAATAAAAAATGGCGATGGATGGTCTATGATTTAGACTTTGGATTTGGTTTAGGACCATTAACAGATGAGGGGTGGAACTCTGGAGACTGGAATACCAATTCACTCGAAATGTTGACCGAGGAGGACAGCGATAGAAGTGCGAATCGACCTGAATCTACTCTATTAATTCGAAAATTATTTGAACGAGATGATATTATCACTCAATTTTCCAACAGGATGGCCGACCAGCTCAACCTCCTCTATAATGTAGATCGCGTCGTGTCTAGAGTTGACTCTTTTCAAACTTTATACGAACCAGAAATGCCCATGCATGAAGAAGCCGTTGATGATCGGCCTTGGGAAATATACATGGGACGAGTCAGAGGTTTTGCCGAAAATAGAACCGAAGCGGTTTGGGATCAATTCGAAGATTTTTTCGATAATATTGATAATGTTGTTGATATTGAGTTATCTACTTCCCCTGTCGGAGCAGGAAAAATTGAATTAAACACCATGCGCTTTGATCCGAATAAATTACCTTGGAATGGGCAATATTTCGCAGGTTTAGATGTGCCTATTTCGACTGTTGCTCAACCCGGTTTTATATTCACCAATTGGTCAGAATCATCGATAGGTGAGGAACCAACAGGCGTTCTAAATCTAGAAGACAATAATCAAATCATTGCTAACTTCGTCCAAGGATCAACCGATATTGGTGATATTGTGATCAATGAAATCAATTATAATTCTCCGGACAACAATGACTCAGGTGATTGGATTGAATTATACAATGCAGGTGATCAAGCCGTAGATATTTCCGGTTGGATTTTCGAAGACAAGTCAGATTATTTCAATCTAGATGCCAATACGATTATCGCTCCTGATGCCTATTTAGTTATTGTCGCTGACAGCGAAAAATTTCAAAACATCTATCCAGAAGTCGACAATTTCATGGGCAGTTTTGGCCAATCCATTTTCAAAGATTTCAAACTTTCCAATAGTGGCGAACGAATTTCTATCAGTAATGCCAATCGAACATTTACGGATACCGTAGAATATAATGATAGACTTCCTTGGCCAGAGGAACCAGATGGTAACGGCCCTACTTTACAATTACGTCATCCAAGTTTAGACAATGCTTTGGCAGAAAGTTGGATTTCATTTCCGGGTACACCGGGAGAATTAAATCCCTCTTTTTCAGAACTAATTTGTACAAATCAATCATTCGTTGCTTTACCTGGAGCAAATGATGCGATAGTTAACTGGGAATTGCCAAGCATTTTGACCAACTGCAACTTAAACGTTAGTGAGGTCATTCAAATCGAAGGTCCGAATAATGGAAGCCTTTTACCGATTGGTTTTACAACGATCGAATATATGTACGAAACAGACTGCGGAATTAATCCAAGTTGTAGTTTTACGATTACCGTATTACCTCAAGAATCATCATTGACCCTGAATTGTTTTTCTAATAATATTATTTTAAACACGCCAGTCGGTGCAAACGGCTCAACAGTAGAATGGCTAGAACCAACAGTTGCTTCTGATTGTAGTTTTGGTAATACCACCTTTTCACAAACGACTGGCCTTGACAATGGAAGCCTTTTTCCTGTAGGTACGACTACCATTACTTATCAAGCTCAAGACGCTTGCGAAAACGTTCAAACCTGTAGTTTTGAAGTCATCATTTTACAAGATGAATTGACCTATAATTTCGAATGCCAAGAAGATTTCACACTCAACGCTCCTATCGGTGCAAATGGTATGATAACCAATTGGGATGTACCCACAGGCATCACCAATTGTGAAGTCAACATTACCTCAATAACTCAAACCGCTGGTCCGAACAATGGAAGTTTCCTTCCTTTAGGTGATACCTATATCGAATATCAATTCAATACGGGTTGCGATTTTTCACTTCAGTGTGAATTCACCATTACCATAAATGCAGAGCCTGCAATACTCGAATACGATTGCCCTGACAATATTGATATTTCAACGGAAGTTGGTTCCGCAGGTCAAAATGTAAGTTGGCTTGAACCAATTCCTAGTTCTAATTGCTTTTCTGGCAATGCTGCGATTTTACAAATTGCTGGACCGGATAATGGACATTTCTTTTTACCCAATACCTCTACCATTATCACCTATCAAATATCCGATCCATGTAATAATCTTGAAACATGCAGTTTTACAATAGAAATAGATCAAGATGAACTGAGCTATGATCTAGATTGTGAAAATGATATTGAAGAAAATGCGCCCATCGGAGCTGAAGGAATGATCATCGAATGGGACGCTCCCGATGCAGTGACTAATTGTGAAATAGCCAATGATCAATTACTTCAAATCGCCGGACCATCAAGTGGAAGTTTTTTTACAGAAGGTACCACGACAATTGAATACAGTTATAATATTGGATGTGGTTTAATAGAGACTTGTAGTTTCGACGTAACTGTAAATACACAAGCAGCCACGCTTAGTTTAAATTGTCCAAGTAACTTTACCGTCAATGCACCCATCGGAGTTTCGACTACAAATATAGAATGGGATGAGCCAATACTCAACTCTGATTGCGATCTTGGACAAACTCAATTTTCGCAAACACAAGGACTCAATAATGGTGACCAATTTCCAGTCGGTATCACTACCATCACTTATCAAGCAAATGACGCTTGTGAGAATCAATCCAATTGTTCTTTTGAGATCAACGTCATCGGGCAAGACGCAACTTTAACTTTTGACTGTCCACAAAACATCACCGTCAATGCACCCATCGGAGCAAATACCACTGAGGTGGAATGGGAAAACCCAAATGCCAATTCTGATTGTAGTTTTGGACAAACAGCATTTTCGCAAACACAAGGACCGAATAGTGGTGACCAATTTCCAGTCGGTATCACTACCATTTCTTATCAAGCAAATGACGCTTGTGAAAACCAAACTAA
>CAYTVR010000149.1:0-17347 GCA_964441245.1 uncultured Saprospiraceae bacterium
CTATTACTTATCCGATCAGTATCAATGGTAAAACAAGAGCCACCGCTGAATTACCAGCCGATGCATCCAAAGAAGATTTGGAGGCCGCAGCCTTAGCTGTTGAATCCATTCAAAAATGGACAGACGGAAAGACGATTCGAAAAGTGATTGTAGTGCCGAAGCGGATGATTAATATTGTGGTGGGGTAACCCAACTGAAAAATATACAATTTAAAAAAGCTTGTCAGGTTTATTCTTGACGAGCTTTTTTGTTGTAATGATTTCATGAGGGACTTTCATTTTCCTTCCGAAAAATACATGTTAAAATAAAATAACAGTCTTTTGTCTATATCAAAGGATGTCTCCTTTGTTACTTTTTTCTTAAAAAAGACATTTCCTTTTCTCCAAAAAGAAAAAATTCCCTACTTTTAATGGCTTTTATAAGCTAAGTATACAAAATGCTTGTAATCAGAAACCTAATTACCTAAAGTATACACACCTAACTTACACCCTCTGTGCGCTCCGATTAAGCGTTTTAAAGCTCAATTGGAAATGAATCTTACGTTACTTAACAAAGAATATCAATAGAGTTGATACCTAATGGCTTGGTTCATTCGAACCTTTTTACGAGACTCTATAGACTCAAAAACCTGTTTTAAACACGCGCTATGTTGAAATATCTTCGACCTTGTAGATGGTTATTTGTAGTAGGCCTTTTTTGTACCGATATGGCGACTTCCTTTGCTGAAGAAGCGATGATATCAGATTTTCCTACCAATGAATGGACCAACGCTTTTTGTGGATTAAATTTTACGGTTTTAGACAATAGTTGTACTCCTTCCAGTGAATTTTCTTTTAACATTAATGGTGTATCGGGTGACCAATTAGGTCAGAATGTGAGACTTCAAGAAGTCCGAATTATTTTAGCTCATAATTGGGTCGCAGATATGGATATTCGTCTTTTTTCCCCTTCGGGAAAAGAAGTAGAATTATCAACAGATAATGGAGGAGGAGGAGATCATTATGGAAATCCTGATGATACTTCCTGTTCAGCTTATACTGCCTTTACAATGAATGCCTGTCAATCTATTGAGGATGGATTTCCTCCATTTATTGGAAACTATTTACCGGAAGGTGACCTAAATGAATTCAATGATAATAGTAATCCAAACGGACAATGGACGCTTCAACTTTGTGATGATGCACCAAATGATATCGGTACTTTAAAGTATATAGAACTTATCTTTAGCGATAATCTTTGTACCATTCCTGCTGACTTAGCGGTCGATTCTATTGATGGAAATTCTGCTTTTTTGTCTTGGACTTCTTCGAGTAATTGTAATTCGACTATTTTAGAATATGGCATTCCTGGCTTCGTTCCAGGGACCGATGGCACGGCAGGAGAGGGCACGATCCTTAATGTTGTATGTAGCCCTAACAATAGATTTGAGTTATCTAGTCTAAATGAATTAACGGATTATGAAGTCTACATTCGAGAGCAATGTGATGCTTTCTCGTTTTCGGAAAATGCTTGTTCTATAAATTTTAGTACAGGATGTCAGACTCCAGACTTAACCATTGTAGATGATTTTGATGATCAAAATAATTGTGCTACGAGTTGCGGTACTGTTTGTCCACTCATTGGGACTTGGTCAAATGTAACAAGCGATGATCAAGATTGGTTATTAGATAAAAATGGAACAACTTCCACTAACACTGGTCCCTCAGATGATGTTTCTGGAGGAGGAGCTTACTTATATATAGAAGCATCAGGAGGTAATTGTCAAAATAATAAAGAGTTTATCTTACAGTCTGAGTGTATCCTGGTCAATGCCGAAAATGGATCTTGTCATTTTTCATTTTACTATCACATGTTTGGTGTGCACATCAATCAATTGGTTTTTCAGATTTCTTTAAATGGAGGGAATTCTTGGATTCAATTGTGGAGCGAAAGCGGAGACCAAGGAGAGGAGTGGAAACAAAAATATATCAATTTGAATGCCTATGATGGTCAAGTAGCTTTGTTTCGTTTTGTAGGTTTTACAGGAACTGGTTTTAGAGGAGATATAGGTTTAGACCAAATCGAATTTTATGGTTCTGAACGCTTAGGCGAAACCAATAATACATTTTATGCTGATTTGGATCAAGATGGTTACGGAGATGCCAATAATAGTCTTTCCATTTGCGCTGATAATGCTCCTTCAAATTATGTCAATAATGCATTAGATTGTGATGATAGTAATTTTTCTATACGTCCTTTTGCTTCTGAAGTGCCTTGTAATTTTATTGATGAAAATTGTAACGGTGATGCTGATGATCAGGTCTTAGAAGTGTTGACAGTCAATGGAGCCACCATTTGCAGAGGAGAGCAAACTAGTTTAAGTATCAATGCCAATCCAACAGGAGCCTATCATTGGTATAGCGATCCTGCGGCTTCGAATTTGTTGTTTGTAGGAAATAGTTTTAATACAGGAATACTTGAATCTGCGACTACTTTTTATGTAAAAGATTCTGTTCAGAATGCGTGTGCAAGTGCATTAGCATCTGTAGTGGTAGATGTTTTTATCCAACCCAATATCTTTAGTCCAAGTGAGCCAAGTATCTGTGAAGGAGCGACTTATGATCTTTCCAATTTCAATATTATTGATGAAGCAATGACGAGTGGTACCCTAAGTTTTCATACCTCTTCACCTACTACATCATTTAATGAGTTATCAAGTTTGGAAGTTGAGCCAACGAATACGCAAAATTATTTTGCCCGATGGGAAACGGAAAACGGTTGTTATGATGAAGTCGAAATTTTTGTAGAAGTTACTCCCAAACCAAGCATTAATTTTTTACCAAGTGCTACGGTTGAAGTCTGTGCGACAGATGTAGTGGATGTCAGTATTGATTCACCTATGGGGACTAGTTACATCTATGAATGGGATAATAATGACCCCAATCCAGATCGAGCAATTCGAGGAGCTAATCCGGGAAATCAAAGTATCTATGCCCTTACCGTTACGGATGAAATAGGATGTACCAGTCAAGAATTATTAACCATTAATACACTACCAAGTATCAATAGTGTAGCAGTAGTCGGAGTCGAAGATGTTACTTTCTGTGGAGGGAATGATGGTTCGATTGCTTTGCAACCTTTAAACGGTGTCAGTCCCTTTCATTATGAGTGGAGTGGACCCGTGTCCGGATCAATTACCAATTTCACCAATGATTTTGAACTGCCTAATTTACCGCAAGGTAGCTATCGAATAACCATCACAGATAATACCCCTTTTGGTTGTGAATTGGTTTTACCTGCGTTTATTATTAATGGTCCATCTGCAGTGATTGATACGGTGACTCAAATAACGGCTGTTGATTGTCCAGGGGCGGCCAATGGTCATATTGATATTACCGTTACTGGAAATGCTCCGACTTATATTTGGAGTAATGGAGCAACGACTCAAGATCTAGAGGGAGTAACAACAGGAACTTATGCGGTGACCATTCAAGATGGAATTTGTACCAATGTCTTGGAAAATTTGATTATTCCTGAGCCAGATCCCATTGAATTTTTTCCTGCATTATTTCAACATGTTTCTTGTGTAAACGGTCAAGATGGAGCGATTGAGATTAGTCTGAATGGAGGAACACCTCCTTATGAATTTATTTGGTCTAATGGAGCCTCAGGAAAATCAATAGACAACTTAGCGGCAGGAAGCTATGAAGTGACCGTTACTGATAGTAATAATTGTATCGAAGTGACCAATGCATTGATGATAGATGAGCCATCAAATCTAAATATTGAATCAACGGAATTAATAGCGGCAACTTGTAATGGTTGGTCAGATGGACAAATCATGATTGGTGTCAATGGGGGAGTAGCGCCTTATTTTTATCAATGGAGCAATGGCGTTCAAACAAAAGATTTACAAAATGTTCCTTCTGGGAATTATCAATTAACGGTTACTGATGCAAATGATTGTACGATGATCTCTCCTGATTATAATATTGGAGAACCCAACGTTTTGATGATTGAGGAAATGACGATTGAACCAACTTCCTGTGAGGGAATATCGGACGGCTCAATTGACATTCGAGTTACGGGTGGAACTACACCTTATGAATTTATTTGGTCGAATAATGAAACGGATGAAAATATTGATTCTTTAGCGGTTGGTATCTATCATTTGACCATTGAAGACCATGCGGGTTGTGTACTTTATTCGCCAGATTTTGAAATTACAGCACCTACAGTTTTAACGATTACAAATGAGTTGTTACAACCACAATCTTGTGTCGGAGTCGCAGATGGAATGATTGATATTACTTTGGATGGTGGGACAACACCATACCTCTATAATTGGAGTAATGGTGAACAATCCGAGATGCTCAATTCCCTAGAATCAGGTGATTATCAATTAACGGTAACCGATGATCAAGGCTGTATAGTGATCACCCCAATGTATAATTTAGATGTGATTGCATCACAAGCAACAGAGATCGATCTAGTTGATCCAGTTACTTGCAACGGAGAAAGCAATGGCCGAATATTTATTGATCCACCGGGTGTTGGTCCTTTTTCATATGAATGGAACAATGGTTCTGTAACAGAAGATTTACAAAATTTGCCTTCCGGCGAATATACTTTGACGATGACTGACGCTGAGGGTTGCTTGTATTTTTTAGATACCATTTTGATTGCGGAACCGGCCCCACTTGATATTCAATTGACCGCAGCAGAAAATGTCAGTTGTCATGGAACTATGGATGGGAGTATTGAAGTATCAGTAGAAGGAGGAAAAGCTCCTTATTCATTTACTTGGAACAATGGACAATCTACAGAGGATTTGACCAATATCCCTGCGGGGACTTATCAACTAACGCTTCTTGATGCTAATGCTTGTATCATTGATGGTCCGGAAATCACCATTGTAGAACCTGAATCCATAGAATTATTGACGACGAATATTGTCAATGTAGGTTGTTCAGGCAACAGTTCTGGTAGTATCGCAATTGAGGTGAGTGGAGGTGTTTTACCCTATGAATATCTTTGGAGTAATGGTAGTTTTGATAAAAATATCAATAGTCTAGATCCAGGTAAATATGATGTTACCGTAAGTGATGCTAATGCTTGTACTGCTGTTTTGATGGCTGTAGAGGTACAACAATTAATTGAAAATTTGACGGTAGTTCCTCATCTTGATGGAGAGCTTTCCTGTTTTAATTCTACAGAAGGTGCATTGAGTATCGAGATATTAGGCGGAAGTGGTCCCTATCAATACAATTGGAGCAATGGTGTGCTAGATAGCGTCAATATCCATTTGCCGCAAGGCCAATACAACGTAACCGTAACCGATATCAATGGATGCATTGGTGTCTCTCCTTGGGTCTTTTTAGAGGAGCCTACTGATTTAGTTTTTGAAGTTATGGCTATTGAAGGAGTTGATTGTTTTGGAGAGGAAAATGGTCGAATTGAAATGGAGGTAGCGGGAGGAACCACTCCTTATTTTTATCAGTGGAGTAATGGAGCTATCACACAAGATATTCAAAATCTTCCAGCTGGTAATTATTATGTGACGATAACAGACGCTAATAATTGTCAGGAAATAGCCACTCAACCTTTAACGATTTCTCAACCGCTTAATTCTTTAGGCATTCAATCTGTTGACTTAATTAATGGAATCAATTGTGAATTAGGAACAGGAAGTATTGCATTAGAAGTAGAAGGAGGAACGCCACCATTTACGTATCAATGGAGTAATGGTGGAACAGAAAATGGGGTAGATAATCTATCGACTGGCAACTATCAATGTACGGTAACAGATGCCAAATCTTGTACCTTTGTTACGAATGCTTATACCATCGAAGCACCGAGTGATTTACAATTAAATACCATTTCAACACCGTCCATAGATAATATGAATAACGGAACAGCGACCGTAGAAATTATTGGAGGAGTTTGGCCATTTACTTTTAGTTGGGACGAGGCAACAGGGTATCAACAAGATTCAATTGCTTTAAGTTTACCTTCCGGAGAATATGAAGTATTGGTTACGGATGCACAAGGCTGTGAATTTATGACAACAGTAGAGGTAGATATGTTGACAGTAGTGGAAAACATAGACGATGCGTCCTTTAAAATATATCCTAATCCAACTAATAATAAAGTTTTTCTTTCCAATATCAGGGCCGATATTCAAGACTTTCAAGTAGAAATATTTTCTATTGCGGGACAATTATTACAGACAACGAAAAGAGATGTTGTTGGGGATAATACGCCTGTTTTCAATTTTCAAGATTACCCATCAGGAGTTTACCTATTAAAAGTTACTTTTAATCAAAATGAGGTTTATATTTCAAGGTTGATTGTCAACCACTAACCAAATCCTTAAATAGTTGATCATTTAAACAGTTTTGACTCCTTCTCATTCCTGTCTTTTTCATTTTCTAAAGTGAAATAAGTAACTTTGGCTTAAACATTACCTTCATTATTCAGTTAGCTACTTACCTGAAATATTAACCTTTTTCAAAAGATTTGAAATATGAAAAATTGCTACTCCTATTTACTAATGTTTGTTGCGCTCTTATTGTCATTTTCACCAGAAGGACGGGCACAGCAACCATTTTCTGCGAAAGCGCCTCAGTTATCAAAGGCCCTTCATTTAGGAAAGACACCAGCCTTAAGAGATATCACTCCGATTGATCCTATTAACAATAAAAAAGCAAAAAAGCTTTTTAAAGAAAATTGGAATCATTATCCAGAGATACCTAATTTTGTAGGGGTAGTACCTATGCCAAGATTAAATGAAAATGCTTTACCATTAAATAGAGTTGATCCTATTCGACAAAGTAATCAAAAAGCGCCTCCTTCAGAATTAGCCGTTGTACCTTTTGTGAATATGGATGGCGTGAATTCTAATCAAGCTGGAGGTGTTGCCCCACCAGATCCTTGTGGAGATAATAGTCCTGATCATTTTATACAACTAGTCAATGGTACTGGAGGAGTCAGAATGATTATTACCGATAAAAATGGTGATATCGTAAGTGGTCCAAGTAATTTGAATAATCTTTGGTCGCAATTCAATGTAATGGGGGCGGGAGATCCAATCGTCTTGTATGATCAAGGAGCGGATCGTTGGTTATTATCAGAATTTGGGAATGATTTTCAGTCTCTTATGATTGCGATTTCTGAAACTGGAGATCCATTAGGAGCTTATAATGTATATCAAGTTTTTGGAAACGGTGGATTACCTGATTATCCGAAATTTGGTATTTGGGATAATACTTATTTGATTACGACGAATGAATTTACAGATCCTTTTATTCCTGTGTATGCATTGGATCGTCAAGCCATGCTAGATGGAGAAGACTCCGCTAATCTTCAACGGTTTGGCGTGGATAAATTTAATACCAGTGAATTTGCTTGGCAAGTTGCTTCTGCTGTGGATTGGGATGGGAATACTCCTCCTCCTCCAGGAAGTCCAGCTTATGTTACTCGGATCGTAGATGATGCATGGGGAGGAGTTGGAGAGGATCGAGTAGAAATTTGGGAAATTGATGTTGATTTTGATAGTCCTAATCAATCAGAAGTAAGAGGGCCCATTTCTATTCCAACCGAACCATTTGATTCTTACTTATGTGAAGAAAATTCTATTTTTGAATGTTTGGAGCAAACCAGTGGACAAAAGATTTCAGCACTTCAGCAAACGATTATGTATCGAACTCAGTATCGAAACTTTGGTTTTTATGAAGCCATGGTTTTGGTTTTTTCTGTAGATGTAGATGCTGAAAAAAATCAGGCAGGTATACGATGGATGGAAATTCGAAAATCTAATGGAGGAGAATGGACCAAATATCAAGAAGGCACTTATGCGCCCGATGATTTGAGTAGATGGATGGGAAGTATAGCTATGGATGGATTAGGAACAATCGCCATGGGTTACTCCGTAATGGGGGAAGACGAGTTTCCATCTTTAAGAGTTACAGGAAGAAGAGCGAGTGATCCATTAGGTGTTATGACTGTACCCGAATATGAGGTCGTCGCAGGAAATAGTTGGAATGGTAGTGAACGATGGGGAGACTATTCTGCCATGACTGTCGATCCTGATAATGATCAAACTTTTTGGTTTACTGGAGAATATAAAGGTAGTGGTGCATGGAGAACTCGGATTTTTTCTTTTGAAATAGAAAGAGATTCTAATGATGTAGGGGCGGTATCTATGAGTTCACCAGTCAGTGCAGTTGATTTGACTGATTCAGAAACTGTAACGGCTACTTTTAAAAACTATGGTTTAGGGGCTCAAAGTAATTTTGATATTGGTTACATGGTCAATGGAAATGTCATTGATGTGGAGACTTATACAGAGACAGTTGAACCAGATAGTTTATTTACCTATACCTTTCCTGTAACTGTCGATCTTTCTGCAGTTGATGATTATCAATTCAAAGTGTTTACGGCGCTTAGTGAAGATGCAAATGTGATCAATGATACTATTCGAGCATTCGTAGCTAATTTACCTCGTTATGATGCAGCAGTAACTCGATTTGCTAATGTTGAACGACCTTTATGTGAGGACAATGTTATGCTTGGAATAGAAATTACCAACATAGGGCAAGAACCACTGACTTCGGTAACCGTTACTTGGGGCTATAATGCAGGCCCAATAACAGATATTGACTGGACTGGTAATTTGGCAACAGGAGAGACGGATATTTTATTAGTACAACTAGAAGGTTTAAATGATGGAGAAAATACGATAACGGCCTCTACTTCTAATCCGAATGGAATTGCGGATGAAAAAATGGGTAATGATGAATTGAGTCAAACTTTTCAGTCTATCCAAATGGGATCAAAATTTTTAACGTTACAACTTGATTTTGATTTATTACCGAATCAAACTACATGGAATATTTTTACAGAAGCAGGAGAGATGATTTATTCTGGTGGTCCATATGGGGCTAGTGAAGTTGGAGGAATGATCACTGAAGAATTATGTATCATTGATGATTGTTACACCTTTACGATTTTTGATTCTGGGAATAATGGAATGTGTTGTACTTTTGGTGAAGGAGCATACAGTCTGACAGATAGTGATGGTATTATTGTTGCGCAAGGAGGAAGTTTTGGAAGCAGTGAACGAACTGATTTTTGCCAACCATTTGAATGTACGATTAATTCAGAAACGAATATTGTCAATGAATCCGAAGCAGGCAATAATGGAATTATTTTCTTTTCCGTAGACAATGCTGTATTCCCAATTCAGTACAGTATAGATGGAGGAGAAACGTTTACAACTTTTGCTATTTTTAGTGGCCTTTCTGCTGGAACTTATTCATGTGTAGTTAAAGATGGGCAGAATTGTACCCAAGCATTTGAGGTGACTATAGTCGAATGTGCCGTATCTTTTACCGCTAATGTAACCGGTGTTTCTGCTGCTGGAGCAAATGATGGTGCGATTAATATCAATGCAGAAAGTGCCTTTCCTCCCTTAGAATATAGTATTGATGGTGGAGCCAATTATCAAGATTCTCCTTCCTTTTCGGAATTGGAAGAAGGCACCTATAATGTTCGGGTACAAGATGCTCAAGGTTGTCTTAAATCTGAAAATATTATGGTAGATATTGCAGTTGGATTTGAAGAGATAACAGCGGGCATTTTTGTAGAAATACTTCCTAATCCGACCGAAGGTGCTTTTAGAATTGAGGTGAAGGGAATGGAAAGTGAATTTTTATTGCCGATTGAAATTATTGATGCTGCAGGGAAAGTGGTGCAACGCGGGAAGTTAGTCAATTATGACAATATACTCGTAGGAAGAATGTCTCTTTATACTTATCCTGCTGGTGTTTATTTTGTCAGATTTTTACATCCTGAAATGAGAGAAATGATCAGGATCGTTCGGAAATAAAAAATCATTTTTCTCGATACTTATCGTAAAATAAAAAAGCGCTCAAAGTGATGATTCATTTTGGGCGCTTTTTAGAATAGAATTTTTGATGTTAGAAACTTTCTATTAGTTTTGCCTGTTTAGGATCATGAAAAGAATTGCTTATAGAATAATTGCTCATCATTATTAGCAAATGATTGGTCTTTAGATATTCAACTCATTGTATGAAAGATTTTTCTGATATAGAATTGTGGGAACAAACCAAGCAAGGTAACGAGGCTGCCTTTGCTGAGTTATATACCAGACATATTAGGAATTTGCTAGATTATGGGCACAAATTGACTGCTAATACAGATTTGATAAAAGATGCTACCCAAGAATTATTCATTAATATCTGGAATAGCAAAGATAATCTCACTACACCGAACTCTGTGAAAGTTTATTTAATCCGTTCTTTTAGAAATAATTTGATACGAAGCATAAGGAAGGAAAAACTCATTGATGATGTTGATTTGGAAGGTTTAATCAATGATATTTCTGGTGTTTCTCTTTATGATGAAAATGAACTGCTTCGAAGAAAAGAATTATTGAAAAAAAAAATAAGCCAATTACCCGAAAGACAAAAAGAAATTATACATCTAAGATATTATCAAAATATTAAGAATCAAGATATTGCCCAGATTCTCAATATCAACTCACAATCCGTTGCTAATCTTCTTCAAAGAGCGATTAAATCGCTTAAGCACCTCATTAAATAAATACCGTTATTTCCTCTTCTTTTCTACTAATTTTCATTTTTTCT
Organism: uncultured Saprospiraceae bacterium; assembly: GCA_964441245.1. Taxonomy (GTDB): domain Bacteria; phylum Bacteroidota; class Bacteroidia; order Chitinophagales; family Saprospiraceae; genus JALZUU01. The sequence goes on from CAYTVR010000149.1 coordinate 10,650, forward strand.
ACTTCCTACTGAGTATGTTTTAAATTTTACAGACTCTTTATTATTGGAGGAGCTTGAGATAGTGATCTATAGCCGCTCTTATTTTATTTACATCAAACATTATCCAACATGGATTATTCGAATTTTTCTGCTGATGACTTGGCAACTGACGACTATTTTATTTCTTGGTGTTTAGAACCGAATAAGGTTAATATTCATTTTTGGGAACAATGGATAAGGGAACATCCGCATCAAATGGAGGTGATTAGTCAAGCTAAAAAAATAGTATTGAGTCTGAAGGAAGCACAAGGAAATGATAAAAATATCTTGCTGGAAAAAGATATTTGGGAAAACATTACAAAAGAGATTGCTCAAGAAAAACCAATTAAAGTTCAACATCAATTGGTTTCTTCTCGTACTCGAACAATCCTGTACATTTCTGCATTAGCCGCAAGCGTTTTTTTAGGAATTTTTCTGTTTAACCATTTTGGCGAAAGCCAAGAAAACGAGCTAGCAGAGAAAATAGAATGGATCATCAAGGAAAATAAATCCAATGAAATAAAAAAAATTGTACTCCCAGATCGAAGTGTCATTTCGGTGGAACCGTTTAGTACCATCAAATATCCAAGCAAATTTAATAAACGTAAAAGAGAAGTATTTTTAGAAGGTGAGGCCTTTTTTGATATTGAAAGAGATACGGCGAATCCCTTTTTCGTTTATGCCAAGCAAACGATTACTCGAGTCCTCGGAACTAGTTTTTTTATTTCTGCTTTTGAAGGACAAGAAACCATCGAGGTCGATGTAAAAACAGGAAAGGTAGCTGTTTACGCAAAAGTGAAAACAGATCAACCAAGTACTGAAGAACTGACTATTCAAGCAGATCAGGTCATTCATTTTCCCAAACCCAATAAGCGTTTAATTCTTACTCCCAATCAGAGAGCGGTATTTCATCCAAAAAAAGAACAGTTGATTAAGTCGATATCAGAGGTGCCAAAATTTATTTTAAAACCTCAGGATATCTCTACAAAGGAATTTATAAATGCACCCATTTCAAAGATTTTTCAAACATTGGAAGAGGCTTATGGAATAAAGATAAATACTAAAAAAGAAATTCATTCCTGCTCTCTTTCAACAAAACTCAAAGACGAATCTCTCTTTGTCAAATTAGAGATGATTTGTACGGCTTTGGATTTTTCTTTCGAAGATAGAAATGGTGAAATATATATTGAAGGGAGTGGATGTAAATAGATTTTAAGGAACACAAAATAACAGAGAGGTGCTGAACTCTTGGTAGAATCGCACCCCTCCGGATCATAAGTTATCAACTCTTGAAATGTCTGAATTATTGTTGCAGCAATAACCAGCATGGAATATCAAGAGTATTTTTTAACCATAATTATTACAAGGTATGAAAAACACTGAAAATTTTTTGAACAAATTATTGATGTTTATGAAATTTGGAACCATTCAACTACTTTTATTAACCCTTTCCTTTACCTGCCTTCAGGCTAATGAAGCTGATTCTCAAGAGGTGCTTTCCAAAGAAATTTCGATTAAAGCAATCAATAAGGAGTTGATTTATGTTTTAGATAAAATTGAAAATATAGCTGATGTTTATTTTACCTATAGTATTCAAAAAATTGATGCTCATCAGATGACAACGATAAATAGTAAAAAGCAACCTTTGGCTGAGGTGTTGGATGAACTCTCTATTTCTCTAGGAATTAAGTACAAGGTTTATGGTGAAAATATAGTATTGAGCAAAGATCGAAAAAAAATGAAAACTCTTGAGAATACTTTAACCGGTGTAGTTTTGGATGAAAAAGGAGTGCCTATACAATTTGCCAATGTTTTGTTATTAGAGCCGAAGGATTCAAGCATTATAGCCGGTACGGTAACCAATGAATTTGGTGCTTTTGTATTTCAAAACCCTCCAAAGGGATCGTATCTTTTAAATATTAGTTTTATAGGATTTGAAACGGAATATCGAAGGATTACTGTTTCGCCTAATTTGGATTTAGGAAATATTAAGTTGAAACAAGCGGCTTTATTTATTGACGAAATTGCTGTAAAAGCTAAAAGAAAATTAATCATTCAGAAAATAGATAGATTGGTATTAGATGTGGCCAATTCTATGATGGCTTCATATGGCGATGCTTTGGATGTATTGGCGGTGACTCCTGGAGTCAACGTTCAAAATGATCGAATTACGATGATTGGTAAAAGTACGGTCATGGTGATGGTTGATAATAAAATGATTCAAATGTCAGGTCAAGACTTATCTAACTTTCTTCGATCGATCCCTTCAGAGGATATTGAAAATATCGAAGTCATTACCACTCCACCCGCAAAATATTCTGCGGAAGGGAACAGTGGAATCATAAATATCAATTTGAAACGAGCGAAGAAAAACTCCTGGAATGCTTTGGCTTGGGGCGGATATACACAAAAAAAGTTTGGAACTGAAAGTGGTGGATTTACTTTTAATTACAATAAAAATAAATGGAGTATAGCCTCTTCTTTTTTTATTCGAGATGGATTATACTGGCAAGAGCAAGATGATTATGCTTATTTCCCAGATGGAATTTGGTATACGTTATCTCCTTTTAAAAATGATTTTAGAGGGATCAATGGACGATTGGATTTAAGCTATCATGTCAACGATAATTGGACGATTGGTGGGCAATATTTATTCAATCAAAATAAATATTTTGTTACGGATGCTCCTTACACTCCAGTTTTTGATTACGAAACCAATGAGATTATCCAGTTCCTTCAAGCAGAGAAAAGTTATATGGATTTGAAACCAACGATCAATTCCATCAACCTCAATAATGCATTTACTTTAGACACCTTAGGACGAACACTTTTAATTAATCTAGATTATTTTTCTTATACCAATCCTGATACAAAAGAATATGAAGGATTCAGTGTGATTAATGAACCTTATAAAAAGCAATATTATGGAGGCATTAATACCAATAATCAAGATGTAACCAACCTTTCTGCAACGGTAGACGTAGAGCTTCCTACGGATTGGGCGAATATTGAATTTGGTGGGAAAGTTACTCGATCAGAATCTTTAAATGACATTACTTTTTTCAATAGTGGACTCGTTGATTCAAAGGTGACAGAGAAACCTTTGGAAGTAAATGATTTTACTTATTTGGAATATTTGGAAGCGCTTTATATCTCTGCCACAAAAAAAATAAATAAGGAATGGACTTCTCAAATTGGGATAAGAATGGAAGCAACACAAACCAATTCTATTTCTAAGAATTTGGATTTTGATCGAAAGAATGATTATGTGAAATTTTTTCCAACCTTTTATTTGTCTTATGCGCCTTCAAAAGAGATGACGCTTAATTTTACTTATAACAAACGAATTACTAGACCTAATTTTTTTGAACTTAATCCAAATATTTATTTTATTAATCCTTTTCAAACAATTGAAGGAAATGCTTTTCTTCAACCTTCTTTTACTGATAATTTCGAAATAAGCCACAGCTATAAAAATATTTCAGGGAAAATTTATTATAGTTATGAAGACAATGTTTTTTCTCAAGTCCCATTAGCCAATGCTTCCAATAATCTTATTCAGTTTACCAATAAGAATTACATTGACAATCGTCGTTTTGGCTTTTCAGAAAGTTTTATTTTTGAAAAATTGGGATGGTGGACGAGCAGTAATAGTTTTGATATCAATTATTCTATTTCAACCTTTTCATTGGAGGAAGCCCACGATCAATTGAAAAACATTAATTCGAGTTTTTCTACTTCTAATGATTTTTATTTGAATAGTTCCAAAACTTTATCTTTGAATATTAGTTATTGGCACCAGTTTCCTTCGACAGAATATATTTTTGAGAAAAAGACCCAAAGTTCTTTGTCAACGATGATTCAGTATGCGATGCTCAATAAGAGCTTAAAAATTAGCCTGAGGGCAAATGATATTTTTAAGAATACTGCGGATCGATATTCGTCAACAGTGAATGGTGTGTTTCAGGAGTCAAGATATTATTATGATGTTCGTTCGGTCTATTTATCTGTTTCTTACAAATTTGGTAATAAAAATATTTTTGCGAAACGTCACCAAACTGGAAATCAAGAAGAACGATCTAGAACTGGTAACTAAAATGGAAAAGCATAAAAATGGTCTTATATAAAAAATCGCTCAATCAGCTATAGTTGATTGAGCGATTTTGATTTAGGAATTTTAATCCATACGGCTACTCAATAATTTTAAACGTCGTTCGTCGATTAGTTTGATGTTCGTCATCTGTACAACGCGCGCAAACACAATCAATCGCTAAAGAATTTTCACCATATCCACGAGCCGATAAACGAATAGGGTCAATACCATTGGCAATGAGGTAATTAACCGCGGATTCAGCTCTTCGTTGAGACAAATTTTCATTGTAGTTGGCATTTCCTTGACAATCGGTATGTGATGCCAATTCTATTTTGATCAAAGGATTTTGTTCTAACAAGGTCGTTAACTTATTTAAGGTTGGTTGTGCATCTACACGGATATTGGCGGCATCAAAATCGTAGTAGATATTGTCTAAAGTAATCTCCTTGTCTTTGTATATTTTGTCCAATACAATTTCAATTTCAAAGTTAAGTATGGGATTGTCAGGATCTTTTCCGATTCCTTTGGAGGAAAATTTTGCTGTATTGTTGAGATAATTTTCGCGTGAAGCGAAAAAGTTATAATTTTGATTTTCTTCTAATTCAAAACTAAATTGGCCATCTTCCCCTACTTCGAATTCTTTTTTCTCTGAACCGAAGTTGACACTGACTTTTGATCCGGGTAATGGTTTTCGACCCAATACTTCACTATTAGGATTACCTGGGATTTTATGGATTTTTTCTAAAACGAAACCATTTAAAATCATTTTATAAACGATAGGCGGTGTCTCAACAGTTGTATCAACTGGCGGTGGTGGAGGAGGAAGCTTTTTTTCAAAGCGATAAATATCATCATTCCCTTCACCACCTTTTCGAGTAGAACTAAAATAACCTACTTGTAAAACATCTTTTTCTTTTGGAGCATTTGAGACTACTACTAAACCAAAATCATCTGCTCCAGAATTGATCGGTGCTTTCAAATTATGGACCGGACTCCAGTTTTCTTTATCTACTTTATAAGTCTTAAATATATCTAAGCCTCCCATCCCAGAATGATGATCAGATGAGAAATATAAAGTATCTTGATCAATAGACGGAAATTTTTCATTTCCAAGAGAGTTGATACTTCGATTCATGAGTTGGGGCAATTCCCAACCTTCAGGACTTCGTTTCGATGAATACAAATCATAGCCTCCCCAACCATCGGGATGGTTACAAGAAAAGTATAAAGTATTCCCATCTTCGGAAAGCGCCGGATGACCATAATTGACTTTTTCTTCTACAAAGTTGAGCACCTCGGGAGCAGTCCAAGAATTTTCATTTTTTTGACTCCGCATGAGTTTACAATAATTATCTCCTCTTTTATCCTCGCTAAAACAACGGGTAAAATACAATTCTGTTCGATCTGAATTAAAAGTCAAAGTTCCTTCATTATTGGGTGTATTGATCACCAAATTGAAGGGTTGAACTTCATTGGTTTTAATGTCAACAATATAAAGGTCTGAAAATTTATTTCCAGTCCAATTGTAAGTCGGATCCTCCAAGTTATTGCTTCTATCTGAAGTGAATACCAATTGATTGGTCGCATACAGAGCAGGAGCGTAATCAGAATTACTTGTATTGAAATTTGCAGATTCTGTAAAATAGACTTTAGATTTTTGATCACCCATCCATTCCTCCGCTAATGTACAGGCTGTAATTTCACGTCTGTATTCATAAGGGCTACCTATTTCAATACCAAGATTTTTAAAAGCTTCTTTAGCTTTGGTGTATTGTTGATTTTGCTTTAAAGCAAATGCATATTGTTTTAAAGCTTTTTCGCCTGCTTGATAATCATAGGCTGTTAGATACCATTCAATGGAAGATTCATTTTGATTGGTTTGCCGATAGCTTTCACCAATGAGGTAAGCTAATTTTCCTTTCTCAATTCTACTTTTTGATTTATTGTACTCTTTTTTCAGCATAGGAATAGCTACCGAATATTGCTTTCTATCAAAGGCCATGCTTCCATCCTGAATTTTTTGGGTATAGGTACAATTATGCAATAAGAAGGCTATAAAAGCGAGCAGTATCCAGTAATTGAATTGAATTGGGTTGCGTGTTTTAGTCATATAGGAAGATTTGTTTTGAAGTTCTTTAAGCATTCGAAAAGAAGGCGAAGGCTCGGTTTAATTAACCTTTTCGTTGATCTTTTGGCGTTTTTAAACAACTTCTTTATTTAAAACTACAAAATTTTAACGCTTCACAAATAATGATTGTTGCAAGAGCTAATATTTTAAATATTATCGAAGCGAAAACCTAGAGTTCAAAGAAAGTAAGTTTTGATCTCATGGAGGCGAAAAATAAGAAGATAGCGGCTGATCTAACTATTTTTTAATGAAAAAATATCAAAAGAATAAAGTTGGAATACTAGGAATTTAGACCTTATTGCTTAAGGTAAATCGTTTGGAATTTAAATAGAAATGAAGATAGCAATCAATCTTTTATTTGAATAAAAGGAGTTTTACAAGGAGAAAAGTTATAGGAGGTAGCTTAGGGACATAAAAAAAGCCCGATTAGGCGTCGGGCTTAGGAAACGAATCTTACAA
>CAYTVR010000150.1:0-17103 GCA_964441245.1 uncultured Saprospiraceae bacterium
GAAGATCAGGAGATGGCTAAGGAATGGTTGCTCAAAGAATATTTGGCCTATAAGCTATACAATGAATTGACAGATGCTAGCTTTAGAGTTCAATTGGTTGAGATCACTTATATGGATTCTAAAACCACTAGTCAAAATACGCAGTTTGCTTTTTTCATAGAGGATACTGCTCAACTTCGAAATAGATTGGGTGGTGCAAAAGTAGAGAACAGCTTTGGCCATCCTTGGGAAAGTTTTAATCACGATCAGATGAAAACAATGGCCCTTTTTCAATACATGATTGGCAACGCCGATTGGGATATCAACGTGTCTCGAAATATCAAAATGATCAAACAGGGAACTCAATTAATGGCCATTCCTTACGATTTTGATTTCTCTGGTTTAGTCAATGCCAAGTATGCTGTACCTAACAGGAGTAAGCATATTAGAACGGTAGAAGAAAGAGTATATCTTGGTTTTGAAAAAGATTTAGAAGGACAAGACCAAACCATTCAACTTTTTCAAAAGAATAGAAAAAACATTATTCAAACGATCAAAGATTTTAAACTTTTAAGAAAACATTCACGAAAAGAAATGGTGAAATATGTCCATTCTTTTTACGATAAAATAGAGGATATCAAAACACCTCAAATACTAGAAAAAGAACTCATCGAAAAACAAGAGAATTACGAAACGGCTTTAAGATAAATAGCTCCTCTTTTGAACACTAGAAACAAAAACATGATACAACTTGTACGAACAGACATCATAAAAGACTTGGAGAACGAACAAGAGCTCAAGCAAAAGCAGAAGCAAAAAAAACAAGAGCGCAAAGCTAAAAAGGAGAAAATTGCACTAGCTAAACAAACGATTAATATCATTCGAACAACCCAAAGAAATAATATCGATCTGACAGCCATTGCGGATAACAAAGCCAATGTTTTGTTGAGTTTGAATGCAATCATGTTGACTTTCATTATTCCTTTGATCTTGACGAACTCTGATCACATCATTGGGAAACATTTGTATATTCCTTTGATCGTTTTATCTGTTACTTGTTTTACTACAATGTACTTAGCGGCCCAAGTTTTGAAACCTTCTGATTTTGATGATAAACGGGTGACTAGCTCTCCGGGAGTTAAGGCCAGTCCTTTCTTTTTTGGGAATTTTTATCGGATGGAAGCAGAAGAGTATTATCAGTTTTTGCAGGAAGGTCTTGCAGAGGAGAACTTAGTAAAAGCACATCTCGCTCAAGACATGTATTATATAGGAAGAAGGTTAGGTTTTAAAATGGATAGTATTAGAAAAGCTTTTAATATCTTTATTATTGGAATTTTTATTACCTTAGTATCCTCTGGACTGCTTTTATATGCATTTTAAGTGCTAAAGTTGTTCATAAAAGTCTATCTCTCTCTCAAATAAAGTAGTCATCAAAACCAACAGACCTTACCAATCTGTTGGTTTTCTATTTTAGGCCTTCGCCAAAAAATTGAATCAAGTTGCTAATATGGTCTGTCATTTCCACTCCAAATTTATCACATCCCATCTGTATGATTTCTCGGTCAATCTTAGCCGCAAAGCCTTTTGATTTCATTCTTTTTCGAATGGACTTGACTTTCATTTCCCCATAAGGAATAGGATTGATTTTTCGATAAGCGTAAAAAATGCCACTGATTTCATCACAAGCAACTAATGCAGCGGACAAAGGTGTTTCAGGCAACTTATTAAAGCCATTATATCCATAAGCATGGGCTTCTACTGCATCAATCAAAGCTTGCGGATAATTCCATTCTGCAAACCATTTTAATGACTCGGCAGGATGTGTTTCCGGAAATTCGTCGTAATCTAAATCATGCAAATATCCAGTCAAATACCAAAGGTCAATATCTTCATTCAATTGCTTCGCATAACCTTCCATAGCCACTCCAACCATCTGGGCATGAAATCGTTGGTAGGCATCTTTAACGTGTTGTTCTAACAAAATTTTGGCTTCGTCTCGTGTGGGTAGCATATTGGTTACTAGTTAGCGGATATTGGTCATTCTATGACTCTTTTTGATTGGGGAAAGATAAACATTTTAAAGAAAATGTAAAATAAAGGATGTTGTATATTTTGTACGCTAATAAAAAATATTGATTATGAATTTTATGAAGATTCCTTACTTAATCACGCTTATCTTTTTAGCGTAAATAGCATTGTCTCCTTTGATTGTAATGATATAAATTCCGGCTTCCTTTATTTTAATCGGTAAAGATTTTGGGTTATTGGCTTCGATGTTAGGTAAATTAACTTGATGAATCAAACTACCTATAATGTCCGTAACGAATATTTCTAAATCGATTTGAGCTTGGTTGAATTGGACTTGTAGCAATTGATTTTCTTGAATAGGATTTGGGAAAACTTGGACTTGAACGGCTGATTCCAAATCTGATGGTAACAAAGTGGTGAGTACATCTAAAGTATCACAAACTTCGATTTTCATTTCATCAAGATAAATGGCATCTGTAAAATCTGTACCCTCACAACGTAGTCGAAGTACTACGCTTTCGCTAAAACCTATTTCCTTAACGGTAACCTCTGTTTCATAATGTTGGAAATTTTGAAAATCAATACCTGCTTCCCATTTTCGGTAAACCGAAAAGTTACCTCCATTATCTGTTGAAGTTTCTAAATATAATTTTTCGCCATCTTCCATATCTGTTGGAAAATAGGAAAAAGCGATGATCAAGCTATCACTAGTCGTCATGGCCAGCGGATTGGTATAAACAGAAGAAGCCGCTCCATTTCCATTTCTTAATCGAACACAATAAACTCCATCAGAACAAATTTCATTCGCTACCACTCTCCTACCATCATTGCCTCCTGAGTTCCAAAGGCCATAATTACTTTCAAAGTTTTCTTCATCTTCCCAACGACAAAAATCAATACAACTTTCATTTTCCAGATCAGGAAAACAAGGATCATTATCATCTTCATCCAAAGCTAAACAAATGCCATCATTATCTGCATCTACAAAGGTACCACTGCAAGAACAATCACTTTGAAAAACATCATTGATCGTACAAATTTCATTGTCATCACAACTGGTTCCAATTATATTGTTATCACAATCATCACAAAAATCAGGAATCCCATCATTATCCGCATCTTCATTATCATTCCCGCCGGGACAAAGATCATCCGCGTTACAAACGCCATCTGCATCTTCATCCGCAAATATTCCAGCACAATTACAGTCGGCATCAAAAACATCATTTTCTGTACAAAAATCATTGTCATTACAAGGTTCGTTGAATAGATTGCCATTACACTCGTCACATCCATCAGGAATACCATCCTCATCTTCATCCTCATTATCATCAAAGCCTGGACAAATATCGTTTACATCACAAACTTCATCATCATCTTCATCCATAAATGATCCTAAACAATTGCAGTTACTATCATACACATCATTATTCGTACATTCATCATTATCATTACAAGAGGTTCCATTTAGATTTTCATTGCAATCATCACAGGCATTTGGAATCCCATCGCCATCCTCATCTTCATTATCATCAAAACCTGGACACAAGTCATCAGCATCGCAAACGTTGTCATTATCAGAATCGAGGATCATTCCAACACAATCACAATTCGCATCATAGACCTCTTCAATAGTACACGGATCTTGATCATCACAAGCTAATCCGATCAATACTCCATTACAGTCTTGACAGCCATCCGGAATGTTATTGTTATCTGCGTCGATACTATCATCAAAACCTGGACAAAGATCTTCTCCATCACAAACACCATCTTCATCGCTATCTGTAAATGTTCCAACGCAATCACAATCTATGGTCATCACATCATTAATCGTGCATTGATCTTGGTCATCACAAGTCATGCCCGCAAGGTTGGCATTGCAATCATCGCAAGCATCCGGAATACCATCTTCATCCTCATCCTCATTGTCATCAAAGCCTGGACAGATATCATCTAGATTACAAACGCCATCATTATCATCATCGAAGAGCGTTCCAGCGCAATTACAATTATCATCAAAAATATCATTAAAAGAACAATCATTAAAATCATCGCAAGCTGTCCCTGCTGGTAAACATTCACTATAGGTGATACAGAGTTTGGCAGATCTTGTGATGCCACCTTCAAATGAATCAGCTGTACGTTCACCCGTTCCTTTAATAATGATCGTTATTGGGCTGTCTTTAGAATAGTTATCTTGATCAAGCACCTCTTGAATAATACTACTTAAATCAGGTGTTAATTGGTTGGGACTACTGGCGCCTAATTGTTCCCAGACAGGTGGATTCCAGTTAACAAAGGTGGATGTTAAACTCCGATTGGTCAAATTATTATCTACTTCGACAAATGGTGCTGAAGCAGTACTGGTTTCCGCATAGAATTGTAAAGAAGTGCTATCTGAATTTTTTTCATCAACGGTAAATTGAATTTTCGCCTCCAAAATATTAACTCCAGGAGGAATATTCATGTTTGGATATCTCAAACCTACTATTTGATAACTATCTCCATTGTTGGTATCAAATGTCAATTCTAGATCTTTACTATCAGAATCAACTCTTCCACTTACTCCATTCTCTTCTGCATCATCTTCCTCGTTGGCAATATACTTACATATGGTGATTGGGATCATTGAAGTTCCTCGACAGTCACACTCTAGGGTAAAAATATCGTTAATCGTATTTTCATTTTCATCATCACATGGAGTCCCTACTTCTGGGCAAGGAGAAGTATCTTTTTCAATAACAAAATGATCTTTAACGATTCCATCTTCATGTAAATATTCAACCCGCATTTGATTACCAGTTACTTCCATTATAGCAGAACCAAAGGACTGACCATCACCATAAAACATAATAGGATGATCTAAATCTCCATTCCCCTGTTTACTAGAAGATCCGCTGACGACATAAACCGTTCCATTACTTGCTTGTCTTTTTGAGTAATGACCATCTCCATCAAGGGTACCATCACCATCATCGATTAAAACAGAAGGATCAAAATTGTGGGAATGTTCATAATGGCCGTTGACTAAATAAGAACGTTCATAAACATGACTATGACCACTTAAAACCAAGTCTACTTTATATTTTTCAAAAATGGGTACAACAAATTGGCGCATTTCCCACATTCGACCACTACTATCAGAATAATCGTCAGAGTCATGCGATCCTTTAGTATACGGTGGGTGATGAAAAAACACTACTTTCCACATTTGAGTGGAATTCGCTAAATCTTCTTCCAACCATTCTAACATAGGGCTTCCGGGATCTCTATCCTGATCATGTGAGTCCAATGAAATGACATGAATGTTGCCATAATCAAAAGAATAATAAGCTTCTGTATTGGAAGGCGTCCCTCCTGCTTCTCCATTTTTAGGCAAACTAAAAATATCATAGTAAGGGCCTGTTTGTAGCTCACCATCCATATCATCCGCCTTGTAATCATGATTGCCAGGACATGGCCACAAAACAGATTTAGTCAGAATTTCTTCATAAGAATTTTCAAAGACAGCATCTTGATATTCATAATCCTCTCCAGATTCGTAGGCATTATCTCCTAGCAAAAAAATCAGATCTGTATGCTGTGATCCAGTATAATCATAATAGGCGTCTCGAACATTCCGTGCATCTTCTTCTCCTCTTCCACAATCGCCCAATAACCAAACTCGATAATTTCCGGAGTCTCCAATATTGGGTGAAGTGACGAAATAATAATCTTCATCATTACCTACAATTAGGCTATCAATTTTGCCAATAGCATAAAAATATTTTGTAGCAGGTGCTAATCCTTCAATGAGCACTTCATGGTCCTTTTTTAAGCTAGTAAATTCCACACTTTCATCTAGGATTCCTTGAGTGGCACCAAACCAAACTTTACTGGTAGTTTCTTCACTAGTTCGCCATTTGATGATCATACTATTTGAGGTCCCCATTTGAAGGTAAGGTCCTCTTTCGATGGATTGAGCATCCAAAAAAGATAATACAAGGAAGAAAGAGAAAATAAATGAGAAAAGCCGAGTATAAATTTTATCCATAGAGCAAATTTTTCCTTCGTCAAAAGCTAAATACATCAATAAAAGTTAAAGCACTACATAATGAGTACTACAGTAAAATACTGATAATTAGGGGGTTACATAGAAGGCGGCGGAATAAAATTCAAACTTAGTAACGGTATAGGAATTGTTTGATAATTAAATTTAATAAAAACCTATACTAAAAGCAATTATAGCGAGTTCTGTCTGAATTTGATTTAATAAACAACTTAACGTCAGGACTGTTTAAAATAATATAAATAAAATCTTAATTTTTCATATTAGTTAATTTAGATTGCTGAGGTTGGGTTCTTTTTCTACAGCATTCAATAAGGCTGGATTAGTATCAGCGTATACAATATTGGCTGGCAAGGTAATGATGAATTGGCTTCCTTTTCCCACTTGACTGTGAACCTTTATTGATCCACCATTTTTGTCTAATAATTTTTTACAAAAAGCTAAGCCCATTCCTGAACCACTATATTTATGGCGGTTGTGCAGGCGCACAAATAAATCAAATATCTTATCCTGATATTCAGGAGCGATACCTAGACCATTGTCAGCAATAGTAATTTTTAGTTCATTTTCGAAAAGTTGGTGATAGATGCGTATAACTGGAATATCACTTTGATTGTATTTGATTCCGTTTTCAATGAGTTTTTGAAAAATGATATTGATAATAAATGGATTGTAATATACGTTTGGCAAAGGGTCAAACACTACTTTTGCATTTCTTCCTTTTATCTCATCAGACATTATTGCGAGGGTGAAATTCATGGATTCGTTAAGATTAATCAATTCCATATTCTCACTTGAAAAAAATCCTTTTTTAAAATATACTCTAATGCTGTCTACCAGTTTATCCAATTGATAGTTACCTTTTTCAACAAAGTCAATATACTCTAATAAGTTATCATATTTTTTTTCCTCTAAACGTTTTTTGATTAAGGTAATAAAGCCACCTACATTTCTTAATGGCTCTTTGAGATCATGAGAAGAAATGAAAGCAAATCTTTTTAATTCCTCGTTAGTTTGAATAAGTTCTACATTCATCGCTTCCAATTCATCTGTTCGTTCCTTCACTTTTTTAGAAAGTAACTTGTTGATGAATTTCGTTTTCTTTTTGGCTCGATAGACAAGGAAAAGTAAAATACCTAATAGAACGAGAATGGCGCTATAGGCAAAAGACATTCGTGTTTGCTGCTGAATAATTAATGCTTGGTTGTCCTTTTCATTTTTAAGCTGTTCATTTTCGATATCCTTTTGCTTGCTTTGAAATTCTATTTCGAGTTGAGAAATCTCATTTTGTTTTTCTTGAGTAAAGACACTATCCTTTTTCTCGATATATCGTTTTTGCCAAAGGAAAGCGCTTTTATAATTTTTTAAGTTTTCTGAAGCATCCGCTAAAATTTTATAAAATTCAATCCTAGAATTTGATAATCCTCTTTCACCAGCCAAGGCAATGCCCTCCTTTGCTCTTTTAATGGCCAATTGATTTTTGTTATCCAAGATTAAGGATTCCGCCAAAACTTCTAAGCACATCAATTCAACATCATAGATATTTTCCTTTCGACTCATTTTCAAACCCTTTTCTGCAGATTTAATAGATTCGACATATTTACCTTGACCTTTTAGTGCCCTTGCAATATCAGCATAGATTTGGCTTACTGCAGAAAGGTTTTGTGCCTTTGTAAAGAATTCTTGAGCGATTCCTAAGTTTTTGATCGCTAAATCAAAACTATCTAATGCATGATATATGGTTCCTATATTCGCATAAGCTAGTGCTATCCCCAAATCATCGTTTTGTTTTTCTGAAATGATTAATACCTCTTCAAAGTATTCGAATGCCTCATCATAGCGTTCGTTTTCCATACTAATCAAACCCAAATTATTCAAGATATATAGCAGATTTCCCTCATCATTTGTTTGCTTAGATAAAAGATAGGATTCCTGAAAATACTTTATAGCTTTTTCGTTTTCTTTTTTCTTCCAATAAAATAATCCAATCCAATTACTGATGACTCCCATTTCGATTGAGTCTTCTAAGATTTGACTTATCTCCCAAGCTTCTATAAAGGCCTCTAATCCATTATCAAGATCACCTTTTTCATAGTAGGCTTGCCCTATGGAGCCTCTAGCATTTAATTTATGTTTTTTCAAATCATTTTTAAGGGCTACATCATATGCCATTTGACTGTATATCAAACTGCTATCCAAATTAATATAAAGGTAAAGTTGTGCTATTTGACTATAGATTTGGGAAATAGTTGAATCAGGAGTTCCTTCAATAATTGAATAATTGAGACTATCAATTTTTTCATATTCCGCTGACACGTTCAAAGCAAACAGAAGCAGTAATGGAACAATTAGTCTATACATTAAAAATCTTTTTCGAATAGAATTTAGGATATAAAAATCAAACACTTCCTAAGAAAGTGTCATCTAATTAGTCAGTTTGGGACTTTTTTGAGTAACATTTGAAAGTTCCTGATTCGATACGGCATTAACAATATCAACCGGTAAGCTAATGATGAATTGACTACCTTTTCCTTCCGTACTTTTAACAGTTATAGATCCATTATTATTCAACAATAATTTTTTGCAAAAAGCTAAGCCCATTCCAGAACCATTATATTTTTGACGATCATGTAAGCGTACAAATAAATCGAATATTTTATCTTGATACTCAGGAGCGATACCTAAGCCGTTGTCAGAAATGATGATTTTTAAGTGATCATTGAACAATTGATGATAGACACGAATAATTGGAATGTTACTTTGATTATACTTGATCCCATTTTCAATCAATTTTTGAAAAAGGATGTTAATGATAAAAGGATTATAATTTACTTTTGGTAAAGGATCAAAAACAACCTTTGCATTTCTTTTTTTGATTTCACCAGACATTGTTGAGATCGTACTTTTCATGGATTCATTAAGGTCAATCAATTCAATGTTTTCACTTGAGAAAAACCCTTTTTTGAAATATACTCGAATGCTATCTACCAATTTATCCAATTGAAAATTACCTTTTTCAACATAGTCAATATACTCTAGCAGATTATCATATTTTTCTTCCTTCAAACGTTTCTTGATTAAGGTAATAAAGCTACCTACATTTCTCAATGGCTCTTTTAAATCATGAGAAGAAATGAAAGCAAATCTTTTTAACTCTTCATTGGTTTGAACAAGTTCCAGATTCATAGCCTCCAATTCATCTGTCCGTTCTTTAACTTTTTTAGAAAGCAGTTCATTGATAGATTTGGTTTTCTTTTTGGCACGATAGACGAGGAAAAGTAAGATACCCAATAAGCCTAGAATGGCACTATAGGCAAAGGACATTCGGGTTTGTTGTTGGATGATAAGTGCTTGACTTTCCTTTTCACTTTTAAGTTGCTCATTTTCAATATCCTTTTGCTTACTTTGAAATTGTATCTCAAGTTCAGAAATTTCATTTTGTTTTTCTTGAGTAAAGACGCTATCTTTTATTTCAATATATTGTTTTTGCCACTGGTAAGCTTCTTTATATTTATTTAGGCCTCCAGAAGCATCTGCTAAAATTTTGAGTAAATGAATATGTTCTTTTGGAAAATCTATCCGCTTTGCAATTAATAATCCTTCTTTAGCTAATTTAATAGCTGCATCGTTTTTTCGCATAGATAGCAATGAATTTGCTTTTACCTTTAAGCATTGGAGTTCGGCATCATGCATATTTTGTTCTCGCGATAAGCGTATTCCCTTGTCTGCTTGAATGATAGACTCTTGAAATTCACCTTTTCCTTCAAGTGCATTTGCAATAAATCCATAGGTATGTGCCAGGTAAGAAAAGTTTTTTAACCTTTTAAAAATATCTATTGCGTTTAGTAAGTTTTCAAGAGCTATATCGAAACTATCTAATTCAATATATAAAAGTCCACTATTTGCGTAAGCAAGGCCCAAACCTTCTTGACTATCAATTTTTTTAGAAATTTCAATGACCTCTTTAAAGTATTTATCCGCTTCTTCATAGCGATCAGTCTCTAAGCAAATTGTTCCGAGATTATTTACGATATATAGCCGATTCTCTTCATCTCCAATTTCTTTCGCTATATCATAAGCCTCTTGAAAATATTTAATTGCCTCACTATAATCGCTTCTTTTCCAATAGATTAAGCCAACCCAATTGGTGATGATGCCGATCTTTTCTTTATCTCCAAGATTTTGACATATTTCCATCGCTTCAGTAAGAGACTCTAATCCATTCTCAAGCTCACCCTTATGAAAATAAGTCACTCCCATCGTATGTCTAGCCTCTAATTTATCTGGTTCCGAATTGTATTTAGCTGCAACATCATAAGCCATTTGCCCATAAAGCAAGCTACTATCATAATCAATTGCATTATAAAGGTCTGATAATTCTAAATAAGCCTTAAAAATCACTGAGTCAGGAGAGTCTTTATCTATTGAATAGTTCAGGCTATCAATTTTTTCATATTGTGCTGATACATTCAAAGTCAAAAGAAGGAACAATGGAATAATTAGTTTAAGCATTGAAAGCCTTTTCTAGTAGCATTAGAAATAGAGAGGGGATTTATAAGTGTATAAATCAAATTTTTTGCCAATAATAGTGCACATCTTAGTTGCTTCTGAGATAGAATCATGTGCTCGTCATATACTTTGATCCATTATTTGCTTAAATACTTTTCGGTTTAAATTGAAATTGCCGCTTTATCCTTCATCCCTTAGAGCTTTCCTATTGGTATCATTCAAAAGGAAAAAATAAATAAATAGTCTTATAATCCACCCGACTTCCTTGTATCATCGTTACTTACTTAGACATCAATAAAAACTATACTATTTCATTAGGTCTAGTTGAAAATGCTTTGTAATTTTGTTATCTCTCTCAATTCAAGCTAAAAGACTCCTCAATACCAATTAAAACAGCAATACTGCATAAACTATGATTAAAAATCATTAGCTTACGCTTTTAGGAAAACTAACTTTATCAGACTAAACAACCGCAAATGAGCACACCTAGCGTTAGATTCAATAAGCAGGATCGACCTGATTTTTATAGTATATTGAACAAGCGAGTCAATCAATACTTTAAAGAGAATGATATTTCCAAGCACGCCAATATGAATATGGTTTTCAAGACCTTTTTCATGTTTACAGTATATTTAACTCCTTTGTTTCTTATGTTGACTGGAGTAGTCAGTGGATTTTGGCCAGTGATGCTGATGTGGTTTATTATGGGTTTAGGTATGTCAGGTATTGGTTTAGCAGTCATGCATGATGCCAATCACGGTGCTTACTCTTCTAACAAAACCATCAATAAAATAGTAGGCTTCTCCATCAATTTTGTTGGTGGATTTCATGCCAATTGGAAAATCCAACATAATGTATTGCATCATTCCTTCACCAATATTCATGGTCATGATGAAGATATCAATAAAGGTGTGATGCGTTTTTCTCCTGATCAAGAAAGAAAACCTATTTTCAAATATCAAGTCTTTTATGCTCCAATACTCTATTGTTTATTGTCCATTTTTTGGTTGCTTGTCAAAGATTTTCAACAACTCATTGATTATAGCAAACGAGATTTATTAGCAGGACAAGGTTTGACTTTTACCACTGCTTTACTTCAGATTCTTTTTAACAAAGCATGGTATGTCGTTCTATTTATTGTCTTACCGATCATTTATATTGACTTGCCTTGGGGGCAAATAGTGATGGGGTTTTTAATGATGCACTTTCTATGTGGTTTGATCTTAGCATTGATTTTTCAACCTGCTCATGTGATTGAAGAAACAGAGTTTTTCAAACCGACGGATACAGGAAGTGTCGAAAGTAACTGGGCGATTCACCAGCTAAGAACAACTGCTAATTTTGCCGCAGACAATCGTATTTTTTCTTGGTTAGTAGGTGGATTGAATCATCAAGTAGAACATCATCTTTTTCCACATATTTGTCATGTACATTATCGTAAGATTGCTAAAATCGTCAAACAAACAGCAAGTGAATACGATGTGGTTTATCATGAGCATCCTACCTTTTTTAGTGCTGTAAAAAGTCATTTTTCATTATTGAACGATTTAGGGACAGGACAATATGATCGAAAATTGGCAAGTGCGTAAATGTCTTTTGGAGACTTACTATACTACCGAGTCATAAGGAACATCTTCCGATTGTTTTTCAACTGCTCCCCATTTCATAAGAAAGAATGAAAGAAACAATTCGGTCATATATAGGATTTTCAGATAATGATTATAAACTTTTGTTAGACATTTCGACTGAAAAAAAAGTCAAAAAAAAGCAAGTATTGTTTTATCCCGGAAAGCCTTCAAAAAAGATACTATTCGTTAAAAAAGGACTTCTCCGAGGTTATCGAATTATTGATGGTAAAGATCATACCCATCATTTTTATTTTGATGATTGGTTTGCAACAGACTTTACTAGTTTTTTAACAGGAATGCCAAGCCAAATCTACCTGGAAACAATAGAAGACACTAGCTATTACGAATTTCAAAAGAGGGACCTTTTAAATCTATATGATCAATCTCATCAACTTGAAAAATTAGGTAGGATCATTGCAGAAAATGCTTATCTCAAAACGGTTGAAAAGTTAGCAAATATGCAACTATTAAATCTGAATGAAAAGTATGAGCTATTGATCCAAAGATATCCAAGTCTTATCCAAAGAGTACCTCAAAAATATATCGCATCCTATTTAGGCGTTTTAGAACAAAGTCTAAGTCGAATAAAAAAGTAGAACATTTCTTAACAAATGCGAATGTTTAAGTGTCAAATGCTTTTTAATTTTGTAAAACAATCCCAATTGTGAATCAAAATTAAAAGTAAGCAAATGAAAATATTAACAATAGTCGGTCTATTTTTCTTCTGCGTTTCGTGTTCTCCTAATGATGAATCAATCACTGATTTTACGCCAAGGTTTAAAGAATCTAAAGAGACCACTCATAAAATTAAAGAAGGGCAAGAATTTACTTTTGGTTATTTGGAAGTCCCTGAAAATCGTCAAAATCCAAATTCTAATATTATCAAACTTCCTGTCTATATCTTTAAGAGCAGAAGTAAAAATCCTAAATCAGATCCAGTGATATACACTGTAGGAGGACCCGGCTATACCAGTATGAGAGCTGCACAATACATGAAATACTACAAATATCTTGATGATAGAGATTTTATACTTTTTGAACAAAGAGGAAACCAATATGCTCAACCAAATCTTGCCTGTCCTGAATGGGCAGAAGCGGTCTATCAATCAAATTTACCAGAAAATAGAGATACTAAATCGGATAGTATTTTCAATCAAGCCGTGTTAAAATGCAGACAACGATTAGTGAAGAGTGGAATAGATCTAAACGGATATCATACGAAAGAAAGCGCAGCTGATATAGAAGATTTAAGACGCGTCTTGAACATCGACCAATATAACTTTTTGTCAGGCTCCTATAGTACAAAAATTGCTCAAGTCCTTCTTAGAGAACATCCTGAATCCATTCGAAGTGTGGTGATGGATTCTCCACTTCCGCTTGAATCCAACTATGATGAAGTAAGTGTGACCAACCTCTATGAAGCCACCAATAAATTGTTAGATGATTGTGAAAACGACAATGATTGTAATAGGGCATTTCCTGAATTGAAAAGTCGATTTTTTCAATTTCTAGAAGATGCAAATCAAAATCCATTGACCATTTCTATTGCTAATCCAATTGACAGTACGGAGGAGATTTTTAAATTAAAAGGGAAAGATTTGATTGCTGTATTCATTGATGCATCGACAAGTGAGGTCCCAAGTTTTCCACTTGAAATGAATAAGCTGTTAAATGGCAATTATACCTCTATAAAAAAGCACTTGACTAATTTATTGCAAGAACCTGATGATGGTGACGGGCAAGGCATGAGACTTTCTGTGTGATGTGCAGAAGAATTTCCATTTGTAAATCAAAGAATAGTAGAAGATCAAAAAAATAGATATCCAGAAATAATGGGGCTCTCCCCTGCTGTCTTTAGTGCTGAGATTTGTAACATATGGAAGGTTAAAAAAGTGGATGATATAGAAAATGAACCAGTCAAAAGTAATGTTCCTGTTTTATTGATTAGTGGAGAGTATGATGAAAATACACCTCCATATTTTGGAGAAATGCTAGCTGCCAATTTTACGAATAGTTTTCACTTAATATTCAAAAGTTGGAAACATGGTCCTACGACCAATTGGAGTAATCCTTGCGCCATGAATTGTGCCAATACATTTTTCAACAATCCAACTGAACGACCAGATATTGACTGTTTTAACGAAATAACCAAAGCTAAATTCAAATTGAAATAAATAAATCACAGTAAGCATCAACAAAAGATAAATCCTAAGTTAGCTATATGATTTATACGTTTATTTAAACTTTTTAGTATATTACATCTTGTTCAAATTAAAGCTAAGACTAAAACTGACCTTGTAATAAAACCTGCACTACTTAAAAAGCCAGCACTAAACTATCCCCCTATTTTCATTCGACAAATTGTCGACCTTAAAGCTGTGCCTTCCTTCAAAACAAATAACATTATTTACTAATTTTAAAAACTAAAAAAATGAGATTATTATTTACTTGCCTTTTTTCTTTAGCATCACTCATCCTATTCTCACAAAATCATTGTTTGCATTTTGATGGAATTAACGATTATGTTTTATTTTCAAATACCACACTTCAAGGTGATGCCACGATCAGCTTTTGGTTCAAGCCAGATGCTACTTCTAATGGAGAAAATGATGACCGTATATTTGCAGTAGGACCAAATCCACGTTTAGAGATTGGGGTTGCAGATTCTGACTGTGCGGATGCATATGTCTGGATATATGATGAGACTAGTTCCAGCCAACTTTGTTATGAGGCCAATCTTAGAGATGGAGAATGGCATCACCTTGCAATGGTTTTAGATGGAGTTGACCGTTATGTTTATTTAGATGGAGAGTTGGCTGGAACATGGATGGGACCTGATAATCCTTTATACCTCGATAATATTCGATTTGGTAGATGGACAGGCGGTGGAAATTCAACAAATTATGTTGGAATGCTTGATGAGGTAAGAATATGGGATTATTCTAGAACAATTGAAGAAATGAATCAAGACCGAAACTGTATATTACAAGGGGATGAAACAGGTTTAGCAAATTATTACAATTTTGACCAAGGCATTGCTGGTGGAAATAATGAGATGTTAGAGAATCTCCTTGATGCTACTTCTGATGAAAATGACGGAGCATTGTTGGGCTTTGCGCTGACTGGAATGAGCTCCAATTTCATTCTTTCAGAAGCACCGATTATGGATTGTACTTCCGTTAGTGTCAACGAAATTTCGAATTTAGATTTGACCATTTCTCCTAATCCAACGAACGATAAAAGTTTAATTTCTACCAATTTCCAAGGCCGCTCTATTGTAAATGTTTATTCCATTCAAGGTCAATTGATAGAGCGTAAGTCATTTGCAAAATCTATTGAATTGAACTTTTCACAACTAGCTGCAAGTGTGTATATCCTAGAAATTGTAAACGAATCAGGCCGTGTCGTAAAAAAAATGTTTAAGCAATAAATCACACTACTTAAATAATATAAAGCTAAATCTATTGTAAATTTTACAGCACACTTTCAAAACGGAGCGAATGCAAAGGATTGAAGGTGTGCACTGTAATCGTTATTGGTTGGCGTATTCTTTTTTCATAAATTTTAGTATCGCGCTAATTACCTTTTTTGGTTTTTCTTCGTGAGGTAACAAGCTAGCATCTGCTATAGTCTTAAATTCTATTTCGACGTTGAATTGTTTGACCATTTGTTTTCCTAATGCAATTGGAAATGTTTTATCTTTTTCTCCCCAAATAATTAAGGTGTTTGCTTTTATCTTTCTATGCGAATATTTGAAATCATCTACTAATTTCCATTCAATTCCTTTTAAGTATTTAAATGCTCCTTTTGTTTTATTTTGCGAACTAATTATTGGTTTCGTATATGGCAATATATTCTCTTCTTCTTTTAGCATAGATTTATCAGCATATAATTCTTTAAAGCCAATGGATGATTTTATAAACCAATTTTGAGTTAGTAAAATTCTAATTATTCTTGGGACAAGCGGCATCAATCCAAGCTTTTGATAAAAAGGAATCCATGGTGGTCGATGATCGGGAATTTCTGTATTCATCATGATCAAATTCGCCACTTTATTACTTTCTTGAATGGCAATTATCCGACCTATGGTTGCCCCTGAATTATGAGCAATTATACTATAGCTGTCAATTTTCAATTGCTCTAACATTTTAATTACGTATTTCGCTTGCGAACTGCTTTCAAAATTAGTTTCATCCGACCATTCACTATCCCCCAGTCCTGGAAGATCTAGAATATGGCATTTAAAATGTTCAGAGAGTTTTGGAATTATCTTCCTCCAAGTATATCCATGCGTGGGAAATCCATGTAGGAATACTACATCTTTCCCATTACCAATTTGTCGTAATCCGATTTTGACATCTTCGATTTCAATTTTTTGCAGTGGTATTTTATTGTATATCTCGTCGGATCCCATTTTGTTTTTTTTATCTAAACTTATACTCTTTGATTCAAAATTTCTATTTCAAAATACATCTAATATTTTTTTTGAAGAGTAAAAAGAGATGATTCACTGACGCTACCTCCTTTTGAACTTTGACCGCATTTACGATCCTTCAGGTTGTACCAGTACGACTAAATGGTGATTTCGATTCGATTATTTTCAGGATCTAGGACGACACTTTCGTAATATCCATCTCCTGTGGTTCTGGGCTCTCCGATTACTTGGAAACCATCGTTTCTTAATTGATTGGTTAACTCATCTACAATGACTTTAGATCCAACAGAAATGGCAAAATGAATCAATCCAATGTATTGTTTATCTAGATCGTTTTCATTTTGAGGAATGGATGCTTGATACATTAATTCTAGCCTAGCACCTGTATCAAATGATAGAAAATAAGAAGTGAATTTCTTATTAGGATTATGATATTTATCGCCAGCTTTTGCATTAAAGTATTTTTCATAAAA
>CAYTVR010000151.1:0-16949 GCA_964441245.1 uncultured Saprospiraceae bacterium
TTGCCTTTTCTAATCGCTCTTTGTCATAAGCCACAAAATTCCACATCAAAAGTGGCTGGTATGCTAAGGGTGGCCCACCGAAAAGCAACAGCTGGGTATTGTCATCCAAACAGATTTCACACTGTTCATCCGTCTTGCTAATAAGCATTTGACCGGCCTCGACTTTACCATCAGGCGTTGTAATTTCTCCTTTTACGATTACAAATGCTACTTCACCTTTTAATTGATCATGGAGGTTGATGGTTGACGCTTTTTCTGCAAATATGTCTACCATGAATAAGGGAGAAAAACCTTGCAAGGGAGCAGATCTCCCAAAGGCCTTTCCAGCTACTAATCTGTAGGTGACCGTTGCTGTTTTCCATGTCGGAATGGCATCGTTTGGATAGTACTCGAATCGTGGCGAAATCTCTGCTTTATCTTTTGGCAAAGCTACCCATATTTGATAGCCGTGCATGGTAAATGGTTCCCCCGTCCTGTTTTTTATGGGAGTTCTTTCCGTGTGCGTCACTCCACTTCCTGCAGTCATAAAACCGACATCACCCGGACGGATAACCTGAACCGTGCCCAGACTATCTTGATGTTCCATTTCTCCTTCAAATAGATAGGTCAATGTACTTAAACCTATATGCGGATGCTGATCTACATCTAGATATTTTCCTTGACCCAATTGGGATGGTCCCATGTGGTCAATAAAGGTAAAAGGTCCTACCTGTCTTTTTTTTCGAAAAGGTAATAAACGTCCAACTAAAAAACCACCGAGATCAGCCTGACGTTCGTCTACTAAAAAATTGTTGTTTGCCATGTTTAATTTTTAAGCTTCTTCGACAAATCCTGTACGCACACATATATGGACATTCATAACGTGAGATGAAAAAGCGACCAAAGGATTCCGATAGTTATTGGAATCCTTTCAATTTCGAATGTCTAATACACAAAGGATTTGTCGAAGAATCATTTTAAAAGATAAAACTACTTGCTTGTAAATGTTTTTTGAAAAGTCAAATTTTCCCAGAAAGATCTTCAATAAAATTTCCATTGAAAAATGAAAATAAGAAAACACTAAGCTGAAACTTTACCCCAACTGAAGATAATAATCCTTTTCGAAATAAAAAATCAAATTGGCTGTTTTTGTCCATTTTAGCCTGACTAATTTTCATTGTTTAGAAGTTTAGGATCATGTAATGAAGAGGCTAATTTTTTTATAAAAAGGTAAATAACTTGGCTCGCCATTTAAGGTTTAAACTCCGGATTGCTATTATTTTTTTATATTGGTAACATATTTAAGATAAAACCTCATTCTTTAATATGGAAGCATTAATTCTTCTTTGTCTAACAATCGCTGCTGGTTGGTTCATTAAAACCCAATGGAGTCAGAAGGATTGGTTGCTACCGGAAAAAGCATTTCCAGGAAACTGGAGAATTATTTTGGCAAAAGAAGTAGCGTTTTATAATACGTTAAATGCCAAAGAAAAAACACAATTCGAATTTAAAATCCAAGAATTTCTGCTCAATTATCGAATAACAGGAATCCAAGTTGAGGTAGATATAACAGATCAATTACTTATTGCTTCTAGTGCCGTTATTCCCATTTTTCAATTTCCAAATTGGAGATATACTAATCTTTTTGAAATTCTACTCTACCCTGCTACTTTCAATGAAGCTTTTGAAACTACCGGTCCGGGTAGAAATATTTTGGGCATGGTAGGTACAGGTTATATGGAAGGAAAAATGATCCTTTCGAAGCCAGCCTTGCATCATGGTTTTGATAATGATTCAGATAAAAGAAATACAGCGCTACATGAATTTATACATCTGATCGACAAATCCGATGGTGTCATTGATGGTATTCCTGCTTTGTTGTTAGAACGTCCTTACGTCATTCCGTGGTTAGAATTGATTAAAGAAAAAATAGATGATATTTACGAAAAAAAGTCTGATATCAATCCATATGGTGGAACGAGTAAGATTGAATTTTTTGCCGTAGCCAGTGAATATTTTTTTGAAAGACCAAAACTATTAGCTAAAAAACATCCTGAACTGTATCAACTTTTAGTAGAGATTTTTGATCAAGACATGCATACTCGAAATCTGAATAAAAAGAAAATGAGTATTGGCCGAAATAGTCCTTGTCCTTGTAGTAGTGGAAAGAAATTTAAAAAATGTTGTGGACAAAATCATTACCAATAGTCAACTATGAAACACAAAAATAAAATAGCTTATTTCGGTATTAGTCTTTCTAATCGCATCCACTTTGATGAAGAAATTGCCCTACTAAAATCTATTCTGCAATATCACAATATTGATCTATTCATTTTTGTAGATCAATACCAATTCAATAAAAATCAAGAAGTAGAAATGATGCAATCCGCCTTTGAAGAAATTGATAAAAGTGATTTAGTGATCGTAGAATTATCCAAAAAGGCCATTGGGGTTGGTGTGGAAGTGGGTTACGCTGTGGCGAAAAAGAAAGAGATTATTTATTTAAAAAGAAAAGGCAGTGAATATTCAACAACTGTGGGAGGAAGTTGCCAATATAAAATCACCTACAAAAATATGTACGATCTAAGAAAGGAAATGATCAAAGTTTTAGAGATGATCAATAACCAGAAAGAAACTGAAAAAAATTAGAAATATTATCGACCGGAAGTGATTATATTTCTAATTTTTTTTCAAGCTTTCTAAGTCTAAAACTAAGCTGTAGGAATTCGTAAAGTTTGTCCAGGATAAATTTTATCAGGATGAGATAACATCGGTTTATTGGCTTCAAAGATCGCTTGATATTTCATCGGATCGCCATATTCTGCCTTAGCAATCAAGGACAAAGAATCTCCTTTTTGCACCGTATAAAATCTCGCTTCAGGTTCAGGATTATCGCCTTCAATATGATCTTCTACACATCCAATGCCTTCCACATTACCTAATGCCAAAATTACTTTTTCTCGGTCTGCATTCGTTGCTGTTCGACCTTTCACAATGATTTGTTCACATAATTCAACATCCAAATCACTTACACCAATCCCAAGACGATTTACTTCATCTTTCAATAGATCTTCTTTTGATTTTTCAGGAGCAGCACCCGCGGCAGGAGCAGTCGATTTTGCTTTTTTATTAAAAATCTTTGATCCAGCATTCTTTAAAAAAGACATTAGTCCCATAATTAAAAATTTTGTTAATATTATTTGATATTGATCAAATAATGGGGTTAAGAATAAAGGATTTGTTCCACAACTTAAAAAGCTCTATTTTCGGCTTTTATTCAAATTCTGTATCAAATCGCTATTTTGATCGCATTATACTAAATTGTTTTCTTATAAACAATTAAATATTATAAATAATAATATTTGTTGATGTGTCAATAGTCCTAATCTCTAGAGAAAATGCCATCCAAAAAGAAAAAACATCCCAAAGTTAAGTCCTTATTACATGAGCGGAACAAACATCGGCTTCGATATGATTTTAAGTCGCTTATCGATACTTGTCCTGAATTAGGCCCCATGGTAGGACTAAATAAATTTGGAGATGAATCCATCGATTTCTTTGATCCTGAGGCAGTTAAGATGCTTAATAAAGCTTTGCTGCTTCATTTTTATGATCTTGATTTTTGGGATATTCCACCAAGGTATTTATGTCCACCTATTCCAGGAAGAGCTGATTATTTACATAATATGGCTGATTTGCTTGCCGTATATAATGGAAATGTGATTCCTAAAGGAAATAAGATCAAGGCCTTAGATGTTGGAATTGGCTCTAGCGCAGTTTATCCAATTATTGGTTATAAAGAATATGGTTGGTCTTTTATTGGTAGTGAAATTGACGACCTAGCGATAAAATCAGTCAAAAGAATTTTAGATAAAAATAAACTTCAAGAGGCGATAGAAATTAGAGTACAAGAAAAACCGAAAAGAATTTTTGAGGGCATTTTCCAAGAAAAAGAGTTGATTGATTTTACTATGTGTAATCCTCCTTTCCATGCGTCTATGGCTGATGCAAAAGCAGGTAGTCTCCGTAAGATGAAAAACCTTCGCAATAAAAAAGCACCAAAAGCCAATTTGAATTTTGGTGGTCGAAAACATGAATTGGTGACAAAAGGAGGTGAAGAGAATTTTGTCAAAAAAATGATTATCGAAAGTAAAAATTTTGCTAATTCATGCTTTTGGTTTTCAACGCTAATTTCTAAAAAATCAAGTTTGGAAGTCATCAATGAAACTTTGGAAGAAGTCAAAGCTGTAAAAGTAGAAGCGATTGAAATGGGACAAGGGAATAAAATAAGTCGCTTGATTGCTTGGACGTTTTTGACACCAAAGCAACAAAAAATTTGGGCAAGTACTCGATGGCAATAAATTACCTTTTATTTATCGCAGTTCTCTTTTAGATAAAGTATTTTCACTCAGATAGCATTCATTACAGACCTCAAAACTAATATAAATGTTACCCCAATTAATCACAAATCGCATTTCACCAAGTTTAATCGCTTTGTTTTTATTTCTTTTTTTATTTCCCTCCTGCGAGAGTGATCCTAAAAAATCGGTAGCAAAAGAAAACGACTCCCGAAAAAAATAATCTATCTGATGCTTGAAGATGGCTGGTTAGGGGCTTTCGTTTTTTATACCGTTTTAGGGCGATCCTTTTATCGAAGTTTTTGGAATGTTTTTAAATTAAAGGTATGTCTATTCCGAAAAGAATTTTACCGGTTATCGTTTTGTCTCAATTCTGTTGCACCTCTTTGTGGTTTGCGGGAAATGCCATTATGAGTGATTTAGCTCAAGCCTTCGATTTACCAACTACAGCATTAGGACATTTGACTGCCGTAGTTCAGTTTGGTTTTATTTCGGGTACTTTAGTTTTTGCCCTTCTAACTATTGCAGATCGTTTTTCTCCGTCTAAAGTTTTTTTCTTTTCTGCTTTATTAGGTGCCTTTTTCAATTTAGGTATGACCCTTGACGGAAATACTTTTGGGACCTTATTAGGACTTCGTTTTGTAACTGGTTTTTTCCTTGCGGGAATTTATCCAGTAGGTATGAAAATCGCATCAGATTACTATCAGAAAGGTTTAGGAAAATCATTAGGCTTTTTAGTTGGGGCATTAGTTCTGGGTACTGCTTTTCCTCATTTACTAAAAAATTTTGCAGCTGATTTACCTTGGAAAGCGGTTTCAATCATTACTTCTTTATTGGCAATTAGTGGAGGTCTATTGATGTTGTTGTTGGTCCCCAATGGTCCTTTTCGTAAAGAAAGTCAAAAACCAGATTTTAGAGCTTTATTCAAAGTATTTGATCATCCAAAATTCCGCTCCGCAGCCTTCGGTTACTTCGGTCATATGTGGGAATTGTATACCTTCTGGGCATTCGTGCCCATCATGTTGGAGTTTTATCAATCTTTGCATGACAATGCTTCTGTAAACATTCCTTTTTGGTCTTTTCTAATTATTGGCTTAGGTGGATTAGCTTGTGTTATTGGTGGATATCTTTCCCAAAATTGGGGCCCAAAAAAAACTGCGATGACCGCCCTTTTTCTTTCTGGTTTTTGTTGTTTGGTTTCCCCTCTTGTCTTGATAACAAAATCTTTTTTTCTGCTTGTCAGTTTTCTGATTTTTTGGAGCTTGGTCGTTATTGCGGATTCTCCATTATTTTCCACCTTAGTGGCACAAAATGCTCCAGCTCAATATAAAGGAACAGCGCTCACTGTTGTCAATTGCATTGGCTTTACGATCACCATTTTTAGCATCCAATTACTTACCTTTTTACAAACGACCATAGCTCCGCAATATCTGTATATGATTTTAGCTATTGGACCACTGTTTGGATTGTTGGCCTTATTCCGAGAGGAAAAATAAAGTTATGTCAAGAAAAATATTTACTGTCTAAGAGAAATATAAAAAAGGGATTGAAAAGCCCTTAAGCAACTTTTAATTCCTTTTAGGAAGCTAAAAAAAATATATAGACTTTCCTTAAACGCGATCAATGACCAATTTGTATCTTGGATCTTCCATCACATTTACTTCAATAATTTCTTCTGCATTTTTGAGTAGTTCTGCACAATCTTTACTCAGGTGTTTGAGATGAACTTTCTTTCCTACTTTTTGATATCGTTCTGTTATTTTACTCAAAGCTTCTATAGCTGACATGTCCACTACTCTACTTTCTTTAAAATCAATAATCACTTCCGCAGGATCATTTAAGACATCAAATTTTTCGTTGAAAACGGTTACTGATCCAAAAAATAATGGTCCATATATTTCATAATGTTTCACGCCATCTTCATCTATTCTCTTTCGAGCACGAATTCTTTTTGCATTGTCCCAGGCAAATACTAAAGCAGCGATGATCACACCGATGATGACAGCTAAAGCTAAATTGTGCAATACTGCTGTGACCACAGTAACCAAAACCATCACAAAAATATCTGATTTCGGCATCTTGTTAATGGTTCTTAAACTTGCCCATTCAAAAGTTCCTATCGCTACCATAATCATCAATCCGGTCAATGCAGCCATCGGTAATTTTTCAATCAAATTAGCACCAAACATGATGAAGACCAAAAGCATACAAGCGGCAAAAATACCCGACAACCTTGCTCTTGCTCCTGCGGAAATATTGATCAGACTTTGCCCAATCATCGCACAACCACCCATCCCTGAGAATAAACCTGAAAGGATATTCGCAATTCCTTGAGCAACGGCTTCCTTATTCCCTCTTCCTCGAGTTTCTGTGATTTCATCAATGATATTCAAGGTCAATAAACTTTCTATCAAACCAACTCCAGCCATGATACAAGCATAAGGTAAAATCAAAATAAAAGTAGCCCAAGTCCATGGAATTTGAGGAATATGAAAGGGAGGAAAACCACCTTGAATCGACGCAATATCACCAACGGTCTTGGTATCAATTCCAAAGGCGACCACCACTCCGAAAATGGTTAAGATAGCAACCAAAGAAGCAGGAATCGCTTTACTTATTTTGGGTAAACCCCAAATAATAAACATTGTTAATAACACCAAACCTAGAAATAGATACATAGAATTTCCTGTCAACCAATTTCCTGATCCATCTTTGAATTGATCTAATTGAGACATAAAGATGATGATCGCCAATCCATTGACAAATCCAAAAATAACAGGATGTGGAACCAATCGCATTAATTTTCCCAATTTCAATACACCAGCGGCCACTTGAATAAGTCCTGCTAAAACAACGGTAGCAAAAATATACTCCACACCATGAGAAATGGCCAAGGTAGCGATGACCACCGCAATCGCTCCAGTCGCTCCAGAAATCATCCCTGGACGTCCTCCCAAAATTGAAGTAACCAAGCCCATCACAAATGCTGCATACAAACCTGTCAAAGGTGATAATCCAGCAATCAAGGCGAAGGCAACAGCTTCTGGAATCAGCGCTAAAGCAACGGTTAATCCAGATAAAATTTCTGTTCTGTAATCGACTACTTGAGACAAGTCAAATAGGTTAAAATACTTTTTCATATCAATAATAATTTCTGTATTTCACTAAAAGAAATACGCATAACAATCCCGTTCAAATCTTGTGTTTAAAAACAACATTTGTCAAACGGATTTATAAATATTCATCGGAAATATTTATTTCCGGATAAAGCAATGGACACCGGTCAGGTGACTAAAAATGCTTACAATGTTAAAAAGAATTAGGTTTATATTTGGAGGGTGCAAAAGTAATTATATTTCCTACAAAACCTCATAAATATGTCTTTTTTAGCCTAAAAAATATGCCACTTTTTAGACGGTAATTTAAACGACAAATGCACCTTTTTAGTTGCTTTTTTTCAAAAAAAAAATCACTTATTTTTTGATCATTTTCATAAAGATAAATTAGCGAAATTTAATTATATGATTGACTGACGAGACCAAGATATTTAGGAGTACATGATGCAATATGAAGAACATTATTCGTATTTGGCGAAAGTAAATATTTGAATATTTTTGTACTTATTTCAAAGAAATTAGCCAGATTCGCTTATTAAGCTTTTTTTGGTCCATTTTATAGCATGAGAATAAATTTAATTTAAATCCATTTTTATCACAAAATTTTATTGAAAAGCGATTTATTTCGTAATAATTAATGAAAATCAGACTAAAACGCTCCTTCTCATTCCCCATTATCCCTCTATCCTCAAAAATAAATTGAAAACCTTGTGACATTTAGAAAGGTCATGCGAATAATAGGATGTAAGTAGGATTTTAAGTATTTGATTAAATTGAATTTCAGTTATCAGATGTCGCAAGAAAAATTATTCATAGAATTTTTAGAAGACTATAAAAACTTGATTTTTAAGGTGTCAAATATTTATTGTCGATTAGAGGAGGATCGAAAAGATCTAATTCAGGAAATCATCCTTCAATTATGGAAAGCATTTCCCAAATACGATCCAACTTTTGCCCGATCCACTTGGACCTATAGAATAGCGTTAAATGTAAGCATCTCTTATGTTCGTAAAACTTCTACAAGAAATAGAGCTATTCAAGGATATAAGTCGAATGTCAATTTGATACAAATTGAAGAAGAAGATATTAATGAACAACTCACGGAACTATATGATGCTATTCAATTCTTAAAACCATTAGATAAAGCCATCATTAGCCTCAGCCTAGAAGGTTGTAAAAATAAAGAAATCGCAAAAGTTTTAGGGATCACTCCATCCAATGTATCTACTAAACTGAATAGAATAAAAGAAAAGTTGAAAAATCATTTCACCAAAAAAAATATTAAAGATGAATATTGAAGAACTATCTAAAGTTTGGAATCAAAGTATTACTCCGAATAATCGGATTGAAGTCAATGAAAGTTTTTTGAAAAAAGTGACCTTGAATACGGTAAAAAGTAATCTAAGAGAGATTAAATGGGAATCATTTATTGAACTTTTTGTCGGTTATTTTTGGGGATATTTCTTGATTGAATTTATCCTTATGAATTTCTCTGATTTCAGATTTTCTTTTCCAGCGGCCATCTTATTAGCCATTAATATCTATACTGTTTTTGTCGAAACCTATAAATTGATTTTATATTATTCGATTAATAATCAACTCTCGATCGTTGAAGCCCAACGAAAATTAGAATATTTGAAACGAGTTGAATTATTTGATATCAACTCTATCTATGTTTTGATTCCTTTATTTTTTATGCCTTTTATCATTGTTTTTGCTAAAGCTTTTTTGATGCTTGATATTTATATGATTGGTTTATCAGAAAGGGAAATGTTATACGCAACTGGTGGAAGTTTTATAGTCGCTGCGATCATCGTTTTTTTCCTAAAAAGATTTCCTAATAAAGAATTAAAAGAGTCTATTGAATTTATGAATGAATTAAAAGAAATACAACTGGAGGACGATCTAGTTCCTAATAATTAATCCGAATCATTGGATCTTTATTCACCAATAAAATTTAAGGAGCATGAAAATCATCAATAAGGTCAAATAGAATTTCATTTTCTGATATTACTTTCTATTTTTGTTGAATTCCTTTGATCTTAAATTTTATCATCATGAAAAAAGTCTTGTTGCCAATTTCTTTAGTCCTTCTTTGTTATGTTGCTTGTATAGCACAGCCAACTTTACAAGCAGTCAAAAACGTCCGCTCAGTAGGCGTCTCTCCCGAACGCTTGGCTTTACTAGATCAGCACATTGAAAAATTTGTCAATGAAGGGCATGTCCCTGGTGGCGTTTTTTATATCAGCCGAAAAGGTAAAACGATTTATCATAAAAATTTTGGTTATCGGAGTTTGGACAAAAAGCAAGTCTATCAAAAGGATGATATTTTTCGCTTGGCTTCTATGACTAAAGCATTTACGACAGTAAGTATTTTACAATTGTTTGAAAGAGGAAAGTTGGGCTTAGATGATCCTATTTTTTATTACATACCTGCTTTTTCCAAATCTGGTGTTTTGGATGAATACAATGAATCAGACACCACTTTTACAACCGTACCAGCCAATCAACCTATTACTATTCGCCATTTATTGACACATACTTCGGGCATTACATACGGCTCTTTTAATCCCGGTAAGATTCAAGCCATTTATACCAAAACTGGCGTTAATAGATTTGGATTGTCACACGAAACCATGAGTATGGAAGAAATGGCGAATCAGATGGGAAAGATTCCTCTTATGTTCCAACCAGGAGAAAGATATATGTATGGATTGAACATGGAAATACTTGGTAGAATTATCGAGGTCGTTTCTGGACAAGCATTGAATCAATACTTTCAAGATCATATTTTCACCCCATTGGGAATGAAGGATACCGGTTTCTATTTCCCTACGGAAAAACACGATCGTATTGTCCCCGTTTATAGCTACAATGATAAAGGGGAATCCATAATGGCAGGAGATACTCCTTTTGGTAAAATGTTAGAATATCCTAAAGTGCAAAATCGAAATTATTTTGCTGGTGGTGGAGGGAGCAGCGGTACGGCAGTAGATTATGCTACCTTTTTAGAAGCCTTATTGTACCAAGGAAAATCCAATCGCCCAAGAATTTTATCTAGAAAAACCATTGAGGTCATGACCTCAGATCAAATGATTCTATTAAACAAAAAAGGCAATGGTTTTAGTCAAACACCAGGCATTACTTTTGGATTAGGATTTATGTTGACTACGAAAGATGGAACTGCGGTATCTCATAAATCCGCAGGAACTTATGAATGGAGTGGATATTTTAATACGAAGTATTTTGTTGACCCGCAAGAAGAATTAGTCTTTGTTGGTTTAACGCAAATTGTTCCTTTTCAACGCGGTGATTTTTGGGATAAATTGAACGCCATTATTTACGGAGCGATCGAAGATTAATTAGAGAAAGCATTTTACAACACAACATTTACGTTAAGTGGAAAGATCAAACGAAGAGTCAATTAGTTTAAATAAATTTATCAGTAGTACGGGTATTTGTTCTCGACGAGAAGCAGATAAATGGATTGAAAATGGTCGAGTAACCATCAATGATCTAGCGACCAAATTGGGCAATAGAGTCTTTGAAGGAGATGTTGTTCGAATCGATGGAAAACTACTTCAGGAAAAACCAAAAACACTATACATTGCTTTAAATAAACCGGTTGGAATAGTTTGCACTACTGATTTAAAAGAACCTAAAAATATCATCGATTTTATCAATCATAAAGAAAGACTATTCCCCATTGGTCGCTTAGATAAACCTTCCCAAGGATTGATATTTTTAACCAATGACGGAGATATTGTCAATAAAATTTTACGTGCTGGAAATAATCATGAAAAAGAATATATTGTTTCTGTCAAACAACCAATCACGCCAGATTTTATTCGTCGAATGAGCAATGGAATTCCTATTTTGGATACCCTAACAAAAAAATGTACTGCCACTGCTTTGAATAAACGCACCTTCAAAATTATTTTGACACAAGGTTTGAATCGACAAATTAGAAGGATGTGTCAACACCTAGGATATGAGGTAATCAAGCTAGAAAGAACGCGCATTATGAACGTAAAATTGGGTAAACTAAACATTGGCGATTGGCGAGAATTAAGCAAACAAGAAATGAATGAAATCAATCATTTAATTTCAGATTCTTCTAAAACAGAAGAAGCATCAACGGATCGAAATAAGAAAAAAGGCAAATAATAAAACTGACCTTTATCGTGTATCAAAAGGTTCTTCTATAATAAGATTTACCCAATTATCCGAACTCACTCCCATCATCAGAAACGAGTAACCTTCATCTATTTTTAGTTTCGAATCAGGATTGATATTTCTAATATTCAATACCACATTTTCCAAATTATAAAATTGAAAGTGCTTATCATAAGTATAGGTGCCAGATAACAAATCATTTTCAGCATCACTGATCACCTGAAAGTAAATCGCATTTTCTGCAACATTACCATCTTCCCAACTGAAAATAGGTGATAGTTTTTCGTCCTGATTAATCTCTAACAAAGATGTATTAAATTCAGTTGGAAGATCATTGTATTTTAAACGAATGGCATTTGAAATATGAAGACGATCGTCTTTTACGTAGGTAACACGGCACCATATATTTTCATCAATACTTTCTCTTAAAAAATATCGTAAATAACCATTAAACAAAGGAAGATCAGTCAATGATTTATTTTCATATTTAGATAAATCATCTGGATCAACATTGATGCTTTCTGTTTCAAAATATTGATAGTTCGAAGCATTCCCTTCCGGGTAAAAAAATATAGAAATAGGTTTTTCACTACTCAATGAAGCATTCCCTGCTCCCCCGGCTGCACAGGCAATTAAAGAATCTCGAACTAATGGAAAATCCAAATTATCCTCAATATATTCAGATAAAATGTCTCCCACTTTAGGATGAATACTATTCCCATCATCTCCACAGGCAAAAAACAAACAAGACCAAACCAAAAAAATATATTTCTTCATTTGATGATTTTTAGAAAGCTTATTTTTAAATCTATTCAATAATTCAAAGATAATGCTTTTTGTTCTTTTCGACTATTATTATAAAATAATTCTCTACACCTTAAAATAAATCGTATTTCTTGTAGCGAATCGGGACTTAATGACATCTTAGTAGTAGAATCGCGCTTCTAATTCAATTAACATCAAAAATATAAAGCTTCTTCAATAAAATAAAAGCAATGAAAAATATATCTTTCTTTCTTCTCATCTGTTTGTTTATAGTGAGTTCTTGTCGAAAAGATTTAGATCAGTATGAAGTCACAACAGATAAAAATCCTCCTACGGTTTTTATCGAAACAACTATTCGAGGTCAAGTAGTTGATGAATCGGGTATTGCCTTAGCAAATGTAACAGTCAATGTTGAAAATGAATGGGTTCAAAGTGATGATGATGGCAATTTTATCTTTCAAAAAGCAACCGTAAAAAAATTGGGTAACATTGTAACAGCTTCTGCTTCAGGTTATTTTACAGGAGTGGCCCATTCTATTTTTCCAGCAGATGGAGCCTCTTTTGTAGAAATTAGAATGCTGGAACGCGGAGCGCCTCAGAGCATGCAAAGTAGCAGCGGAATAAATTATACCACTGAGGATAATATTCAAGTTAGTATTCCTGCTGGAGCGGTTGCGTTAGCAAATGGGAGTGCCTACTCAGGGTCAGTCAATGTCTACACCAAGTGGATTGACCCAACGGATGAAAATCTTGGAACCATTATGCCAGGAGCATTAAACGCAACTGACGAAAATGGCCGTCCAATCGTACTCGCTTCCTTCGGAATGGTCGCTCTTGATTTAGAAACAGAAAACGGAAGTAAATTGGAACTTTCTGCTGATGCAAGCATCGAAATTCCAATTCCACCATCACTACTGGAGGATGCCCCAAACGAAATTCCCCTATGGCTTTTTGATTTAGAAACAGGTGAATGGCTAGAAAATGGTGTTTGTAAAAAAGAAGGCAACACGTATAAATGTAAGGTACCAAAAACAGGTTATTGGAACTGTGATGTTCCTTTGCCAGCCATCTGTTTGTCTGCTCAAGTATTCAATCCTGATTCAACTTTTGCTCCCTATGTCAAAGTGATCGTCGAAGATTTAACGGATAATTTCATCTATTGGGGATACACGGATTCAACCGGCCTTTTCTGTGGATCAGTTCCACAAGCAGCTTTACTTCAATTAACCATTAAAGATCATTGTGATAATATTGTTTTCATGGAAGAAATTGGTCCTTTTGCCGAAGATTTACAGCTAGAAGACATTTACTTGACGGAGTCGATTGAAACATTTGTATTCAACATTATTGGTATGGTCAGTCATTGTATATCTAATGATGTTCCGAATGGACATGTTGCGGTGACTTATCCTGGAAGGATACGAATTTTCCCTTTTGAAACTGGCGGATTTGATTTGGATCTGGCTGTAAATTGTATTGCTTTTCCTGAATTAAAAATTAGAACTTATAGCGCAAGCCAACCGAATGCAACTCCTGAATTTGCATTCACAGAGTTTTCAGATATTGATCTTGAGTCACAACAAACCTGCGAGGATCTCACAGATGTTTTTAATCTAAATGTTGATGGAGATACTTTCTGGACCGCACCTACACAATACTATTTGAAAAATAATACAACAACTGATTGGATGGTTTTAGAAGGATTGAGTGGTGGTGGAAAATTCGTTTTGGAACTGAGAGATTATCAAGGAGTAGGTAGCTATGCGAGCAATGTTTTCTTTAACACGACCAACGAAATATTTTCACCTTTTTATCCAGTACTTACTACTTCAAGTCCGAATGTTTCCGTAACGATTACTATTGATGATGGTAGTTTTATTGAAGGAAATCTATCCGGAACCGCAATAGACAATGATGGGCTTACTCGAAATGTCAATGGTGATTTTAAAATAAGAAAAGCGCCATAAGATAAGTGCAAACGGCCAATTGATAAAAAGTAATTACTTTACCTTCCTAATTAAGCAAGATGAAAAAACTTTTGAAAGGTTGCAGGGATTTGAATCGCAAGGCGCAACGAGAGATGGTCAATCACCTCTCCCCTTTTCTCTATGCCATTTGTCGTCGATATACTTCTAACAAAGAAGATGCAAAAGACTTGATGCAAGAATCTCTAATCCTGATTTTTAATAATATTAGCAAATGTACCAGTAATGAAGAAGCCTCTTTTAAAGCTTGGTGTAGACGCATCGCGATCAATACAGCTTTAGCGAAAAAAAGAAAAAAAGGATTTCAGATGGAGCTTATTAAGAATCTTGAAATGCATCCGGCAACTGCTCCAAATATTCAAAGTCAATTAAATGTGGAAGATATTTTGAACTTACTTCGTTTCCTTCCGGAAAATCAAAGACTGGTATTTAATTTAGCCATCATCGATGGATATTCACATAAAGAAATAGCTGAAATTTTAGAAATTAAAGAGAGTAGTTCCCGAACTTTTTTAACGAGAGCAAGAGCGTCTTTACAAGTTCGTCTTCAAAAAGACTGGGTTGCCAAAAAGACCAGTGGGATTTAAGCATTCATCAATTTAGGGAATTCTAAAATTAAAAAAATGGAAAATAAAATTTTTGAGAATAACATAAAATCAACTTTTGATAGCTATCAACCAGCATTAGATAATGATGCTATTTGGGATAAAATTGAACCTCATTTAAATAAAAAGAAAGACCGTAAATATATTATCTTTTGGTTTTTCTTAATTGGATCAGCTATAGGTCTGTGGTTTTTCAACACAGAAGAAAACTCTGTCATAAAAGGCAGTCATATTTCCCTTACGGAAAAAGTGGAACAGAACAATCCACGGAATTTAAACCTTCCAAAACTCAATGAAACTACTTCAAAATCTGTCATCGCAGAAAAGAGTATAAATTCAAAAAATAATAAAACTTCTATCCTTTCTGTAGTCGAAAATAAGAAGAACTTAATAACTAAAACGCCAGTAGATCGCCTTCCAATAAGTCATATTGATCACAAAAACGCATTGACTTATGTTGAAAAAGAAAAAGTCGAAACAAAGTCAATGAATTTAAATCTTGACTTAATAAACGTTTACTCCTTAATTTTCAATGGTTTGGAAAATACTTCTGACTACTTCAATCAAATCGTAGAAAATAAAAAAAGTAAAGACTTAAGAGAGACCACACTAAGCATTAAGCCCTTAAGAAATAATCGCTGGGATTTTATTTTCCAGAGTACGGTTGCTCCTATTTTTCCAGTTAAAATTCTAAGTAAAAAAGGAGGAGTAGGCGATTTTCATCTAAAAGAAAGAAAAGATACAGAATCTCAGTTGGAAGGCTTTGGAATCAATTTAAATTTTCAAGCTAAAAGTAAACGAGGCTTGGTATTCACTACAGGAATAGAATATCAGCAGTTCAATGAAAAGTATGATCTCAAGGAAAGTTCAGTTCGAGAAGAAACAACGATAGGTGAAATTATTATTGTCGAAAATGCCAACGGGGAGGTTATTCGTACGGTCAATGGACCAGTGCAATTGACGACAATTATTGACACACGAAAACGGCGATTCAATAATTATCGTTTCGTCAATTTCCCAATTGGTATTGGACGTGCATGGAAAAAAAATAACACCTTTTATAAATTATTTGGAGGAATCCAATACAATGCCTTATTCCGTTTTTCAGGCAAAATAGCCTCTCCCGTATCAGATCTAACTTATAATGGAGATTTTAAACGAAAAATTGGCTACGGAGTTTGGATATCTGGTGAATATGGCTGGGAAATCAATGAACGATTAAAGTGGGTCGTTGCCCCTAAAATTCAAATTCCATTTCAGTCCATAACTGCAGATAATTATAATTTGAATCAACGATACTACCCTATCAGCCTCAACATTGGTATCAATTATTTACTCAATCCTCAAAAGAAACATTCTCCCATCAATCGACATAGGAAAAACTAATTTGATTGATTTAATATTTCAAAGGCTTCTATCCAAAACAAATGAGGATAGAAGCCTTTTTTAGTTTACTTTCGTTTATTTATGGTAAATAAGGATTCTCTTTTGCCATTTGATCGTCCATTTTCGAACAATAATTGTCCATTAATGAACAGTTATTTTTTAATTTCGCTTAATAAATTTATCTAATCTATTGATAGTCAATGTATTGATTTCTTGGCATGCGGCTTGGATTAAAAGAATCATCAGTAGATAATCCAATTCCTTTGATCTTAAAATCTTACAATGATTAAAAATTATTTCAAAATCGCATTTCGAAATCTGGTCAAATTTAAAAGCTACGCTTTGATCAATATTTTTGGTTTGGCTATAGGATTAGCTTGTTGCATGATCATCATTCAGCATTTGCGAGATGAATTTAAGTATGATCAACATCACGACAATATAGAGCAATTGTATCGCGTAGGTAGCACTTTCAAGACGGTAGATGAAAATGCGATTACAGCGGCGAGTCCCTCTCCCTTAGCATGGGAATTAGCCGAAAATTATCCAGAAATAAAAGCGACCACTCGTATTCTAAAA
>CAYTVR010000152.1:0-16899 GCA_964441245.1 uncultured Saprospiraceae bacterium
CTCATATTTAGTTTCTTGGTATTGTTTGTAAAATGGTTTTTCAGTGCCCTTGCTTTTCAAAATCTAAGGGAGGATTTTCACTCCACTTGAATTATAAACGATTCCTTTTGCTTTCTCTTTTTTTTGCCACTCTTTTTTTTTCTAGAATTTGCTGGAGTCGTTGTTCTTTTAGTGCTTGTCTTCTTGCTTCTACTCTCGCCAAGGCTTGTTGTTGTTTTCTTTTCTCTATTAATTTTTCTCGCAACTTTGCTTCTATCTTTTTCTGATTTTTTTCTTCATCTTTTTGAGGTTTTGCTTTTTGGATTTTTGCTTTTTGCAACTGGTCTGCTTTTTTAAATTCAAGCGCTGCTTGCCTCTTTTTCTCTGCTAGCAACATTTTTATTTTTTCGGCCTTAAGCGTTTCTAATTTAGCTGCTTTTTTTTCAAAGCTTTTGTCTATCGGTTTCTTTTTCGCTTTTGACGAAACTGATTTTGCTTCTTTTAATAGTCGTGCTTTCTTAAGTTCCGCTACTTTTCTCTTTTCTTCTTCCTTCAACAATTCTAGTCGATTCGCTTTTGCTTTTTCTAAAATAATTTGCTTCTTTTCTAATTCTTTTTTTTCTTGTTTATTGAACGCTATTTTCTTTATGGTTCGTTGGTCTAGTTTCTCTTTTACCAATGCATTTTGAGCTTTCCTTTTTTCTTTTTCCTCCTTTTGCTTTTGTTGTTTTGCTTCCCAAAGTTGCATGGCTTGCGCTTTCCTTTTTTGTTCCAACAAGATCAATTCTTTTAGTTCCAAAGCTTTCTGCTCTGCTTTTGCTTGGAGCTTTTTCTGTTCTAAAGATCTTTGTTTTAATAGGGCTTGTTGTTCTTCCCACTTTTTTTGTTTCCGTTCTTCGATTCGAGATTTTTTGGTGTGAATCTTTACTGGATACATGACCTGTTGGCGCTCCTCTTCCCGATTGGGTTCCGCTTGTCCCGTGAGTTTTTTCATCCGTTGCTCCAATTCCTTTTTCTGTTCCAATAAGGCTTGGTATTCTTCCGGAAGTGCTACGGATTCATCAATAACAGGAGCTTGCTTTATTTCCTGTTTCAGCGAAGGAGTAGAATTACTAGAGGGTTCATCCTCCAGTAATTCTTGCCATGATTTATAATTTTCGGTACTCATAAAATGAAATAGAGCTTAATCATCACTCAAATCTCGATCCATAATTCTTCGAATCCGCTCCTCTAATATAGCAGGAGGTGGCACCGGTACCAGTTTCGATCGAATCAAGCTTGATCCTTCGGCACTATATTGATATTTGGATGCAAAGGAAGCACTGACTGTGGTTGCTTTTAAGGACGCTTTTGCGGAAAGGAATCCTATAGAACCTTTTGCTTGCGCAGAAAAACTAGATCGTTTGAAAGTGGATGAACTTTCAGAAGACATACTAATAGACATTTTCACTTCCATGATCGTATCGACGAATTGATAGAAACTAGGTGTAAATCCCAATTGCAACATAGAATAATCTTTGCCATCAAATTTGACTAGAATTGGATCTCTTTTTTCGAGCGTTAATTCTCCTTCTGGGCCTTCCACTTCTTCTTCATAAGCCGCGCCACTCATCATTTGAGCCAATCGCATACTCATCCGATCCAACTCGAATTGAGCTTGAGCAATTCCCAAACCCATATCTCGAATAATCTTTGATATTTCGACATCTGCCAATTGTTTACCTACAATGCTTGCTGACATGGTTTTAATTTTTTATTAAAATTAATTCAAGTTGTGAACAACTTGTAAATTATGGATTGATTAATTCTTTTTGTCTGTCACACTAGAGTTTTAGAAATTAAGCTTCATCTCCCAATCTCTTAATCACTAAACTTTGATACTCTTCATCCAACTCCATCAAGGTTCTGACTCTTTCTTCTAATATCGCTGGTGGTGGAATAGGAACTAATTTAGTCCGCACAGAACTTGATCCTTCAATACTATAATTATATTTGCTTGCCATTGCGGGATCAACTGTTCGGGTTTGGGCAACTCTACTATATCTACTACGAGAATAACTTCCTCCATAAGAATACCCACGATAAGGATTATAATAAACTCTAGCCCTACTATGAGCATGTGAACTATTTGTTCTAGTTGTTTGAATTCTTGGTGTTTCTCCTTTCTTTTTCTCTTTGGTTTCAGTCATGTTAACCGTAATTTTTATTTCAATAACTGTTTCGACGAATTGATAAAAATTTGGAGCGAAACCTAGTTCTAACATACTTACCAATCGTGGTACTCTCTTTGGAACTTTACCACCACTGAAGACAATACTTGCATTGGTGTATCCAGTACCTTGATTGATAATAGCAACTCCAGTTACGATTCCATTGGCAACTGTGGCGGTCGCCGTCGCACCCGTACCATCACCTATAATTTCAACATCTGGAGCAAAGTCATATTCAGATCCTCCTTGGATATCGCTATCAGCGACTGAAATCACAAATCCAGTAGCGGGAGCAGTAGCGGGCTCCAACGTAGCTACTGCCGAAGCAATCGAACCAGAAAACTGAAAATCGTAACCAAAATATATTCTAGAGTCATGAAATGCAGGAGGTGCATCTTCTGGAAGAAGATTTCCATCCATATCAATTTTTTCATTTTGCTCATTATATAAAATCTTCTGCCCGCTCATAAATTCAGCGACAGTCATACTAGATTTATCTAAAGCCATTTGGCCTTCAGCAATTCCTAAAGCCACTTTAGAAATCATCTCGCCAAAGGGTACGCTTCCCATTTCCCGGCCTACAGTTCCGGATACATATTCATTTGCCATAATTAAATATTTAGAATTTGGTTAATTAAATGAGGTCATTTCTATTTTTATAACTATTGTTTAAGTCGTTTGTTTTGCGGTAAATCTGGATAACATTTCGGTTAGTACAACTGGAGGTGGAACAGATACAATGGTGGTATTTATTTCACTAGATGCTTCTGCACTAAAAGAATATTTATTGGTATAACTTGCACTCAAAGAGGCACCGAAAATCCCAGGTTTTCCTCCAGAAATACTTGCTCCAATTTCAAATTCTTCTCCTTCCATTGAACTCAAAGCCATTCGCAAATTGATATTGATTTCTGTAAAGTGATAAAAACTAGGTAGCAAGCCAAGTTCTAACATGGACTTTTTTTCATCGGATACTGCTCCTGGCACACTCACTCCGTGTTCTTCACTATTGGCCAAGACACTTAGAGAATTCATGACATATCGATCCATACTAAATTGTGCTTCAGCAATTGCCTTTCCAAGATTTTCAATGATCTGAGGCAAGGGTGCTTGCTCCATCATTTTCAATACTTTCTTCGCTTGACTCATAATTTATTTTGTTAAGAAGTGAAAAATTCCAACATCGCTGCTGGTGGATTCTGCGCACTAATAGTGGCACTCACTCTGGTTGCTCCAGTCATTTCAACACCATATTTTCGACTATAGTCTGCAGTGATTGACGCTCCAAAAGCGACCGAA
This sequence comes from uncultured Saprospiraceae bacterium, assembly GCA_964441245.1. Taxonomy (GTDB): domain Bacteria; phylum Bacteroidota; class Bacteroidia; order Chitinophagales; family Saprospiraceae; genus JALZUU01. The sequence goes on from CAYTVR010000152.1 coordinate 3,489, forward strand.
GATTTCTTTTCACCACCACCATCATCTGAGGTATCATCTCCTCCTCCACTGTTCTCCCTACTCGCATCAACACTTGCACTTAGGCCAATAGACATGTCTTCTTCTACTCGCATAGACAATTCAATGGCGACCTCTATCGTGGTTGTTTCAAACTTAAAAAAAGATGGTAGCAAGCCTAGTTCCAACAAAGATTTTGAATCACTTGAAGGATCGCCAGGTGTTTTTTCAAGCAATTCGCTTGCCCTACTTTTGAGTACAGCAATAGCTTCATTGTCCATCTCGAACTGAGCTCTGGCAATTCCCCTTGCTAAAGAGACTATCATCGCATCTATCGGATAACTTTGAAGCGTAGCGCCAACGGGGAGGTCGTTTACATTCATTTTATTGTTGTTAAAACGTGTTCGTATTCGTGTGTTCAAGTGTTCATGTCATGCGAATATGAACACCTATTATCATATTCCGGGCATTAGTTGTTCGTCTGGAATTTTGATTGCTCTAGTTGGATCAACGGTTTCGGGACGAATGCTGAAGTAGTTGTTTCTTTTTTGTTCTGCTAAAATTCTTTTCGCATCTAAATGCAAACCACCGGATAGCCAACGATATAAGGTGTTGGCTAAGGTTGCTGGATGTTTTTGTTTTTTCATCATGTCAATGGCTTGCTTCATTGTTTTTTTAGCCGCTTCCTTCTCGCCTTTTTTCATTAAAACGATTCCTTTTTTCTGATAGATGTAAGCTAGATCTAATTTTGAAATTTCATCTTTAGGAGGATTTTCTTCATACATCTTTATCGCTTTTTCGGCGTAAGCCAAAACCTCATCAAAGTATTCTAAGTGTTCCATTGACTCTAAAGCCGCTTCCAGATAATGTCGAAAAAACAATTCAGGATCTTTTGCTTGGACAGTTAAATGCATGGCATTTTTATAATATAGCAAAGCCATTTTATGATCTCCGGCCAAGGCATATACTTTCCCCTGTTCGGCGATCCCCATGTGTAAACTAAAGGCTTGAGTTTGACTTGATTTTTTTTCTGGAGGTGATGTCATTTGGTTATTTTTTAAAACGTTTTTCTTACTAAAGAAAAAGAAAGTAAGAAAGGATATAGATTATTTCGATTCACTCCATACCCCTAATTTTCAAGAAGAAGAATCTAACATATAGCATATTCGCTAACGAAGAATTCTTTGGCTAATTGTACCGATTTGGTTCAATTCAAATTGCAACCATTTAGCTTGTAAACTTGTAAAAGGACCTTCGATTATTCCTTTTGATTTGAGTTGTTCGCTTAATACGTTTTTGGGTTTCCCACTAAAGGCTTTTAAAACATCTAAGGTTTGTTCTTGATCTTTTGTGGATTCTATTTTCAAAGAAAAAGTTTGAAAAATGAGCAAGTATCCTTTGGCTTGCCCTTTTAATTTTTTGATTTCCATCAAATGCTGATCAAGCTTTTGAAAAGGAATATTTTGATGTAAAATGATTGGCAAATTTTGCAATGCTTTATGGGCGATTTTCTCGGGCATTCCTGTAGAACTGGTCAAATATTCTATCGCCTCTGGTGTGTTAGGCATTGCTTCTAATTGGACATCAAATCTTTCAAAATCTCGATTGATGATGCGTACGGGAAGGTTTGTTCGATGCGTTTTATCCCAGAGACTAGCTGCTGCTGTTTTTGTCAATTCAGAACAAACGATGGTGTTGCTATGGCTACCTTTTATATTGATTTTTTCTATATTTAATTGTTCTAGAATTTTGTTCAATCGTTGAAGATCTAAGGCTGAGCACTCGCCTAAAAAAACATCAAAACAGGCTTCTTTAGGATTAGAAATATCCACTTCTATTCCGATGGCTTCAAATCTTTTTTGAATTGTTTCAGCAGTATTTTTTGAAATTTTCCCTAATAGGACTGTTGGAGTTGTAAATAAAATCTTACGCACTTCTGCGATATTTGCTCCAATCAATTCTATAATTAATTGAGCTGCATTTTTAATTTGAGTGACATCATTGATGACCAAAGCTATTTCATGATCAGTATCACCCGCTACAATAGAAAAATCATTTTCTACAACCTGACTATCTAAGCCGGTAGATTGTAATAAAGTGTTGATTTCTTCTGCTGTTTTTTTCGGTAAATCTGTCAATAACTTGGCTGGCGCCTGAAATAATAAAGAAGCAATTTTAGATTCTGATTTTGGAGAAATCTGCTTTAAAGCAGCTACTAATCCGGCACCTGCATTGCCTATGGAATGTACCATGATAGTACATAGCGCATTCTCCTTTGGAGATGTGTGTGTTTTCAAGTCGTTTGTTTTTTGAGGCTAAAGAAAATTTAACACGCGATAATTTATACGTCTTACATAATTCTATAAATCTTTATCGTATATTTCCTTAATGCAAGATATATTATCATTTTAACTCATCCTTGTCTTTTTTGCGCATTTATTTGTCTTTTTTGCGCATCAGAAAAAAGAGCTTACAAATTATTTAGTAACGACCGAAAAATAAGTAGGTTATTTAGACTAGGAATTTTTAGAATTGGGTGAAGCAAAAAACGTAGGTGATGCAGGGCATCAACGAGGCTTTTAACGAAGTATAACTCTAAAAATTTCAGTCCAAATGCATAAGTTATTATTTGATCGTTACTAAGTAATCTGGTCAAAGATGCTTCTTCAAATTACTTCTATATTGCGATGGTGGGCATTGAAATTCCTTTTTAAAACTACGAGAGAAATGTGCTAGATCGCTAAACCCTACCTGATAGGCAATCTCACTTACATTGCCGGAGTTGTGTTCCAATAAAACAGCAGCATGTTTTAGACGAGTGAGTCGGATTAATTTTCCAGCAGATTGATTGGACAATAAATTGAGTTTTCGATTCAGTTGAGAAATACTAAGACAAAGATGATCAGCTAAATTTTTACAATTAAAATTTTGATCGGTGAAATTTTGTTCTAAACTATCCTGCACTTTTTGAAGAAAGATTTCATCAATAGAGGAGTAATAATTTTTAATGGGTTGTTCCGCATGTTTTTTGGGACTTTTATCAGTCCAATGGTTGTGTGGATTCGTTTTCATCTGAGTGGTTTTAATATGTATGCAGTATAATAAAAACAGATTAAATCTAGTGACAAATCTAGAAAGAATCAATCATTTTCATTCGCACATTTTTTACAAATTATAGCAGTTTTTGATCTTTTTCAAGGACAAACAATATCATTGCATGAAAAAATAAAAGTTGGATCATTGCAAAAAAGTGCGAGTGGCTATTGGCGATAATCAATTGTTCAGGATCTGTTTTCTCAAAAGGATTTTTTAGATATGACGCAAGTCAAATATAGAAAATTATCGTTAATAAATCAACTTCTAACAAGACGAGAGTCTATTAATATAAAAATATCAAATAAGATATTTTTCAATAAAAAATATTAAAAATAAATATAATAAAATCATAACGTTTTGTATCTTCCCTATCTATTTCATCCAAATACTATCAAAGTATTATTTTAATAAAATGAAAACGAAATGCCAAAAAATATCATTATCTGCTGTGATGGAACCAACAATAAATTTGGTACCAAAAACTCAAATGTAGTTCACCTCTATTCTATGCTCGACAATAAACCAGGTCAGCAAATTGCCTTTTATGATCCCGGAGTGGGCACCTTAGCTGATACCAGTTTTATGAGTCCACTCAAAAAAAGAACTTCCGTAATTTTTGGTAGTGCTTTCGGAAGAGGGATGCAAAAAAATGTAGAAGAAGCTTATAGTTTCCTGATGGAAAAACATGAAGAAGGAGATAAAGTTTTTCTTTATGGATTTAGTCGTGGAGCTTATACGGTTCGTGTGCTCGCTGGTTTTATCAAAATGTTGGGCCTACTTGGAAAAGGAAATCAAAATTTGATTTCTTATGCCTACGAAATTTATAGTGATGTCAAATTAAAAGAAAAGTTGAAATACGAAATTGCTGGCAAGTTTAAGTATTGTTATGGAAGAGAAATAAATTTTCATTTCATGGGTCTTTGGGATACTGTTTCTTCTGTGGGGTGGGTTGGAAATTTACATACTTATCCATACACTTCCGACAATGAAGATATCAGCACCATTCGTCATGCACTGGCCATTGATGAACGACGGACTTACTTTACTAATGAACCTTTAGGTTGTGGTGCAAACGGAAAAATAGATGTAAAAGAAGTTTGGTTTGCAGGAGTTCACTCAGATGTTGGTGGCTCTTATCTTGAAGCCGAAAGTGGTTTATCAAAAATCGCCTTAGATTGGATGGTCAATGAATCTGTAAATGCAGGATTGTCCGTTTCACCATCAAGATATAATCAAGTGGTGCATGCCTACCCTGATGAAAAAGGGAATGTATATTATACTCCTCCCAATCATAAAGCGGATGCACATGAATCTTTGACTGGACCATGGAGGATTGCAGAAGCCATTCCTCGATCAGCTATTGAATTGCATTCCATTGAAAAAAAGAAAAAAACTTTTATTCCTTGGGGACGTCGACGCATCATTCCCGAAGATTCCTATTTACACAGAAGTGTAATTGATCGTCAAAAAGATTTGGATTATAAACCGTCTAATCTTCCAGAGAGTTTCAAGGTTGAAGAATATAAAAAGGTGAAGTTTTAAAAGGTATAAAAAGAGGTTAAGGATATAGCAATTACAAAAAATATTTCAGGAAATATTTTTTTTCAAAAACCTTACTTTAACAACCAAATAAGTCTGTTAACTTTTAAACCAAATGCTTTAAAGCCATGATGCTTCCTAAGTGCAAGGCTTCATGGACGTTATTAAAAGCAATAGCGTCTGCTGTGGTAGACAGTTCTACATTATAACTGGTCATGTAGGTTTTGTATCCTTTAAAAAGCCCATTATTAAAATCAGTTTCTAGTTGATCAACTTGCTTTAAAAACTCACTTTTAATATGTTCGATTTCTGATGTGCTAATCGGTTCTTCAGGTTTACTTCCTTTTCGATATTTAGTAACCATCTCATTATCCATTGAAATTTCTTCACCAGATAAACGATAACAGAGTAATTGTTGAGTCACCCATACATGCCCTAAGTTCCATGCAATATTATTATTAAATCCTGTTGGAATTTTATTGAGTTGCTCGATTGTTAAGCCATCGATTGTGCTTAAAATATTTTCTCGAGTTGCTTTTAGTATTTGAAAGGATTGCATTTTCTTTTTGTTGCTGGTTACTGGAAATTATTTCTTCTTTGGTGCTTGCCAGTCTTCCTTTTCGGCAAATTCGACAATGCGTTTCATGAATCCAATGATGGATAAAAACACCATATATCCAATAGTTAATACAATGAAAATCCATTTATACGTTCGGGCATCTCCAATGGAAACCGATGAGAAAAAATACGCTAAAAACCCTGAACCGATGGCTAAGCCAGCAAAACTCATCATAGAGCGCCCCCAATATTTATTCAAATCTTTAGCACTGATACTCGAAATAGAATTAGCGATCGCAAAAAATAAAAGAAAGGTAGCTGCGATACTCCAAGGGAATTCAGGAAGGGTTTCGACCCACCCCATGGAAGTCATCATTTTGGTGATCAACATAATGATTAATACCACCAAAAGTAAGGATACAGCTTGTAAAACTGGATCATAGGCCTTGTCTAAAATAGAAGATTCTCTGTTCGTCATGTTTAGATAATGATTATCAAGGGAAATTGTTGACAAAATTAGGAGAAAGTTTTGGCTTCTTATCGTAAAAAAAGCATTCCTATTTCACAACTTTACCGAATAAATCGTAATCACTTGCTTCTGTAATTTTCACTTGTGCAAAATCGCCGATTCGAACATAGTTTTCAGCAGCTTTGACCAATACCTCATTATCTACTTCAGGTGAATCAAATTCTGTTCGACCTACAAAGTATTCTCCTTCTTTTCGATCAAATAAAACTTTCAACGTTTGTCCAACCAATTCTTCATTTTTATCTAAAGAGATTTGCTGTTGAATTTCCATTATTTTACTCGCCCGACTTCCTTTTTCTTCCGCACTTACATCATCTTCCATCAAATAACCGCTGGTATTTTCTTCATGAGAATATTGAAAAACGCCGACCCTTTCAAATTCCATTTCTTGAACAAAATCACACAATTCCGCAAACTCATGTTCTGTCTCTCCTGGAAAGCCAACCAATAAGGTTGTACGAATTGCAATACCCGGTACTTTTTCTCTAGCCGTCTCAATCAATGCTTCTGTTTCCGCTCTGGTGATTTGTCGACGCATTCTTTCCAGTGTAGCATCACAAGCATGTTGCAAAGGCATGTCTAGGTAATTGCAAATTTCTTTTCGCTCCGCCATCACATCAAAAATCTCTGTAGGAAATTTACTCGGATAAGCATAATGTAAACGAATCCACTCTATACCTTCCACATCAGCCAATGCATGTAACAAGCGAGGTAACTCTCTTTTTTTATACAAATCCAGACCATAGTAAGTCAACTCTTGAGCGATCAACATAATTTCTTTCACGCCCATTCGAGCAAGATTCTGTGCTTCCTTTACCAAATCTTCAATGGATCTTGAAATATGTTTTCCACGCATCAGTGGAATCGCACAAAAAGAACAAGTCCGATTACAACCTTCTGATATTTTTAGATAGGCATAATGCTGTGGTGTAGTAGGAATTCGCTCACCAATCAAATCATGTTGATAATCTGCGTTCAACTTCGCTAGCAATCCTGGTAATTCTAATGTTCCAAAATAAGCATCTACTTCTGGAATCTCTTCCTCTAATTGATCTTTATAACGTTGAGACAAACATCCAGTGACATATAGCTTATCAATTCCTCCTTTTGTTTTGACATCAGCATATTGCAAAATGGTATTAACTGATTCTTCTTTCGCCAAATCTATAAATCCACAGGTATTTACAATCACAATATTCGCATCCTCATCATTACTATCATGCACCACTTCATAGTCATTGTGCGACAACTGCGTAATGATGTTCTCTGAATCCACAAGATTCTTAGAACAACCTAGTGTAATGACGTTTACTTTATCTTTTTTTAAGGTCTTTGTCTTCATAATGGCGCAAAGATAGGCATATCAATGCTTATAGTTTTAATTAATGGTTTACAAAGTCAGGTTAACCAAAAAAAATTATATAAATTTTATTAAAACAAGTATTTAAACATTGAATTTAACTACATATGAAAAAGTGTAAGAAAATTTTATGGAATTTAAGGGAGTAGCGCGTCTTAGTATTGAGAAAAATATCAATTTAGTGCACAAACGGGTATTTTCTTATTGTTTGGTTTCAAAAGATGAATTATCATCAGGTTTGGGTGACTATTTTATGCTTCAAGCTAAAATCGTCAAGGTGCGACCAGCAGGGTTCGCACGGGGGGTGGGTCCCACCCTTGGGTGGTTTTTACCAAAACATGGAATTTATTTCCATACAATATTTTTCTATAAATCTGATACATTTTAACCTATACATCCATATCCTCCTTTTCTTTTTTTAAAATATTACTTTTGTATGAACGTTTAAACAAGAATGGTTTATTAAATGTAGATATAACTTGATGAAAATTGAATAATCAATATCCTGGAATGAATATCCAATCGACATTTCGCTGTAAAGCAAATCAACGTTGAAACATCAAATAGGGAATAACTAAAAACCATTCGAAACGAAGTGAAGATACGCCGCTATATTCAACATCAAGCAATCAAAAAACGACAATACTAAATCACAAATTCGCCACATATGAAAAAGTACCTTTTCTTTCTATTCCTACTTTGCACCGCCCAAATGATCCATGCGCAAATTGGTTTGAACGCGAGCTATAAACAAATGACTGCTAAAGGTTGGAACAACAATATTGAAGCTTTTAATAGCATTAATGGGGAAACACAAACCAACTTGGATAAAGGTTTAAGTTTTGGAATAGATTATTGGTTTCGTTTAAAAAACAAACGAATTGAGTTTACACCAGAATTTAATTATGTCCGCTTTTCAGAAACCTGGAGTACAACAGAATCTACCGTTGCAGAAATAAGTGCTCAATTTTTTAGTTTATATGCCAATACCAATATCTATTTATTTGATTTGGGAAACGATTGTAATTGCCCAACTTTTGATAAGGATGGAGATATTTTGAAAAAAGGATTTTTCTTTCAAATCTCTCCGGGTGTCAGTTATGTCAGTAATAAATTTTCTAATAAAGTCACAAATGAAGATTCCGATACCAACGCTATTGCTCCTTCCATCGGACTTGGAGTTGGATTAGATATTGGACTGAGTAAGTTTCTAACTGTCACTCCTATCATTACTTATCGACAACATTTCAATGTCAATTGGGAAAACATGCATGACTTATTGGAAAGCGATCAAACTTTAACTGGCGAAGATGATCAAACAGAAGCGAGTATGTTTAGTTTTGGTATTCGCATCGGAATGCGTTTTGATGAGTTGAAAAATAAATATGGTTATCGCTAATTTTTGAAAGGAAGAATTAACAGACCACAAGACGATTAGTAAAATAAAAAGTATCCAAAATTAGAAAGCCTGCGAAGACGAATCTCCGCAGGCTTTTTGATTTCATTCCAAATAGGTTTACTAGTATTGGAAGTCTGTATTAGTTAGCAGAAATCAGTTTGCCATTCGATACAGATACTTCTCTTTTTGGATAAGCCACTTTGATATTGTTTTTACCCAAAGCTGCTTTTACATTTTTGTAGCAACCAAAATATACATCCCAGTAATCAGCAGTCGTTGCATAAGGTCGCATAACTAAAGAAACACTATGCTCGTTGAATTTTTCAATCTCCACAGTTGGAGCAGGATCAGCCATTACACCTGGAGTCGCTTTAATTGCTTCCATAATGATGCCTTGTACTTTATTAAAGTCTTCTTCGTATGGCATAGCTGCAGTCATATCTACTCTTAAGTGTTTGTTGGTAGATAAGTTGGTCATGATCCCACTAGTTGCGATTCCGTTAGGGATGATCACTTTCTTATTTTCTAAAGAACTGATTACAGTATTGAAAACTTGAATCTCATCAACCGTTCCAACAACACCTTGAATGTCTACTAAGTCCCCTACTCGGTAAGGTTTGAAAATCAAGACCATAACACCTGAAGCAAAATGTCCTAATGTTCCTTGTAAAGCCATTCCAATAGCCAAACCAGCCATACCAATTAAGGCAACAAAAGCAGTCGTTTCAATACCTACGATTCCAGCAACACTTATCAAAAGCATTACTTTCATTAATACACTTACTAAAGAAGTAAGGAAAGGAACAACATCTTTGTCTAAGCCAGATTTAGTTAAAGCAGATTTTACAACATTGGTCAATCTTCCGATAATCCAAAGACCGATCAATAATACGACGATTGCGCCTACAACTTTAGGAGCCCAGCTGATAAGAAGCTCTACAAGGGTTCCCATTTTTTCCGTTAAAAGTTCCATAAATTTTTATTTGTTAAGATTAATTAGCGTTAAGGAAATATTAAAATTTCGATATTGTGACGGGGTAAATGCTAATTAGTAACACTTCATCCATGAAAAAATTGCGATTTTTAAGAAAAAACGAAAGAAATCTTTCTTTAACGGCTATTTCAAAGGAATAGATTGGCTAAAACTTCATTTTACGGAATATTTCCCAAGTGACGATGCCTAAGCAGACAGAAATATTCAAGGAATGCTTGGTTCCATATTGGGGAACTTCGATACAATGATCAATCAGTTGCATAGCAGCTTCCTCTACTCCTGTCACTTCATTTCCAAAAATAAACGCATACTTTTCTTCCTCTGACACTGGAAATGATTCTAGGGAAATACTTTCATCTGCTTGCTCAACAGCGATAATTTGATAACCTGAGGTTTTCAATTCAGTAATCGCTTCCGAAGTTGATTTGGTATACTTCCAATCAACAGAATCGGTAGCACCAATGGCTGTCTTTAATATTTCACGATGAGGAGGTTGTGCAGTAATTCCGCACAGATAAATTCGTTCTAATGCAAAGGCGTCGGCTGTTCGAAAAGCAGAACCTACATTAAGGGCTGATCGTACATTGTCTAAGATTAAAACGATGGACGTTTTCTCTTGTACTTTAAATTCAGCGGGACTGACTCTGTTCAATTCTTTTAAAGTTAACTTTCTCATTTTTTTTATATAAAATAATATAAACTTGTCTTTTATGTAATTCCTTTTTAACGATCCAATTCTTTTCTAGATCATCTATTTGTTCATCAGAAAAATCATTAAAAACATTGGAATATAAAATGTAGTCATTTTTTTCAAAATCCTTTTGCGGGAAACCGTCCAACTCCTTATTCAATTCAATAAATTTTCTGCTTCCAACGTTGGGGAACTCCGTTCCAATGGATTGATAATCTAAATGCTGTTCATCAATATAATTTTTCATTTCTTTCATTAAAGTATGGTAAGGTAAATGCGCCAAACTCGCGTCCCAACCTTGTGCTATCTTTTTAGGGTACACCCAAAAATTCCCACTTAACTGAATCAAGACCATCAATACAATCATCCATTTTTTATACCATGAAGATTGCGTTAACCAAATCCCAACCAATATGGTAAAAACAATATGAAAGGGCAAAACATAACGGTGACCAATTGGATTTTGAAACAACAATAATGCTGGCGAATAACACAATAGCAAACAGATAGGAATTAAGAAAAGCAATCGATTTTGACCTGATTTTAAAAATTGGCGATTTTTGAAAAACAAGATTACTGATCCTATCCATAATACAACCATTCCATAGTCTAACATTCGCCACCCTAAGACTGCTACGTTCTTAATCAATCCTTTCAGGTCTACTAATCCTCTATGATGGCTCCAATTTTCACTAGTCGTAGATAACCACCATCCTGTCTCTAAAAAATGAAATCCATAATAAGCCAATCCAGTGAATAATACTGGAATAAAAATCATCAAGAAACGAATCTTTTTATGCAAATAAAAATGAATGGCAACCAAAGCAACTATTGAAAAAATGCCTCTAATACTTATCCAGCCTAATCCTATGGTTCCCAAAACTATGGGCCATTTTTCTAAATATAATACCCCATTCAAAGCCAATAAAAAGAAAAACAACAAGACTATATCTGCACTGACTAAGGTGCTTTGTCCTAACAAAATGGGATTACTAAAAATCAAAAATAAAATTGGTAAGCGATGTACTGTAGTAAAATAACTCACTAAGCGAACGACCTGCCAAACGATACCAAGTAAAAATGGAAGCATTGCAAAATGAGCGATCGCTAATGTCTTTCCAAAAGTCTTAAAGATCAAGGCTAGATAAATTCCAAACAAGGGTGGATGCCCTGCATCAATTGATGCAGGCACTAATAATTGATTAAAATTATTTTCAAGGTAGAAATGCGCGGATTTGGACGCTTGCAAGAGGTTATCCCAAAAAATATTATTGTCTTTAACTACAAACGTAAGAATGACAAACAACAAAAAAAATGGTGCAGATAAGCGCCAAGAATTTGACCGCATATCATTTTCTTTTTTGGATTGACTTTCCATTTTCTCGATTTGTCGATGTTTAATGACGGATCAGGAGTTCTCACGCCTTAAAGGTTTTTAGACTTTAAAAATATCCAATAATCAATCTTGAATATCCAATAATCAATCGTAAAATCTTGAACAGGGGATATTGATTAATGGATATTCTTTCAAACCCTTCTAATTCATGTTCTCTTGGACAGGCACATCTTTGGCTTTATATTTTCGCTGGATACAAGCGTCCACAAAAGAAACGAATAATGGATGAGGACTTTCAACCGTACTTTTCAACTCAGGATGAAATTGGACACCGACAAACCAAGGATGATCTTTTAATTCTACAATCTCAACTAATCCAGATTGTGGATTGATCCCTGTTGGAACTAAATTAGATTTTTCAAATTTGTCTTTAAAATAATTATTGAATTCGTATCGATGACGATGACGTTCATTCACTTTTAAGCTTTTATATGCTTTGTGTGCATTTGACCCGCGAGTCAATTCACAATCATAAGATCCCAGTCTCATCGTTCCCCCTTTCTTAGTCACTTCTTTTTGTTCTTCCATCAAACTGATCACTGGATATGGACTATCTTTATTGACCTCGATAGAGGAAGCATTTTCCATGCTCAGCACATTACGTGCATACTCTACTACAGCGCACTGCATTCCTAAACAAATACCAAAAAATGGAACTTGGTTTTCTCGAACAAATTGAATGGCGGCTAATTTTCCTTCAATCCCTCTTTCACCAAAACCAGGTGCAACCAGTACACCATCTAAATCTTCTAAGCGACGATTCACTTCTATTTTTGTTCCTTCCAAATGCTCCGAATGAATCGGTTCAATAATCACTTTACATTCATTTACAGCGCCAGCATGTATAAAAGATTCATAAATGGATTTATACGCATCTTGTAATTCGTTGTATTTTCCAACCAGTCCAATTTTTACTTCGCTCGAAGGATTTTTTAGTTTACCCAAAAAGCGTTTCCAAGCGGTTAAATCTGGTTCTTTTCTATCGGTCATCCGTAGTTTAGCAATCACCGTAGTATCAAGACTTTCCTTGAGCATCAATAATGGTACATCATAAATCGTCTCTGCATCAATGGCTTCAATGACCGAATTGATATCTACATTACAGAATAATGCTAACTTCCGACGGATTTCCATCGAAATGGAATGTTCTGTCCGACAAACTAAAATATCCGGTTGGATTCCATTTTTTTGGAGCTCCTTTACGGAATGCTGGGTGGGTTTGGTTTTCAATTCTTTAGCTGCACTTAAATAAGGAATGAGGGTTAAATGGATCACCAAACAATTATCTCGACCCAATTCCCAGCGCAATTGCCGAACCGATTCTAAATAAGGTAAAGACTCAATATCACCTACGGTACCTCCCAATTCAGTAATCACAATATCATGCTCACCTGATTGTCCCAACAACAACATCCGACGTTTGATCTCATTGGTAATATGTGGCACGACTTGTACTGTTTTACCCAAATATTCTCCGGTTCTTTCTTTATTGATAACGGTTTGATAAACCAAACCTGTAGTAACATTATTGGCTTGAGAAGTAGGCGTATTTAAAAATCGTTCATAGTGTCCCAGATCCAAATCAGTTTCTGCACCATCATCTGTTACATAGCACTCACCATGTTCATATGGATTTAAGGTTCCTGGATCAACATTAAGATATGGATCAAACTTTTGAATGGTTACTTTGAAGCCGCGAGCTTGTAGGAGCTTAGCGAGAGAAGCTGAAATAATTCCTTTACCTAAAGAGGAGGTAACACCGCCCGTAACAAAAATATATTTAGTCATTTTCTATGTTTAAGATGCTTAAAAACGTTACTTACGTTACGGGATGCAAAGTTATATATTATTT
>CAYTVR010000153.1:0-16850 GCA_964441245.1 uncultured Saprospiraceae bacterium
TGTGGATGTGGATGTGGATGTGATGTGGTGTGGGGTGGTGTGGTGTGGTGTGGTGTGGGTGATTTAAAATGTGTCAAAACTTTGTTGGAGTATTTTAAGTTTTAAATATATTTTGATGTAAATGATTTTTTAAGTTAACTTAGCTGGACTAGCGATGTGGAATAGTGACGCCTTTTGGCGGAAGACCCTCGGGAGGGATTCGGGGTGGGCTGAGGGGCCGAACGAACAGTGAGTTATGTAACGTAGCGACCGAAGGTAGGCCCATTATTAACATTCAACAACAAGTATCTTTGATTCAAAACTAAGTACATTCTAAAACAATACAATATGAAAAAGAAGCTGCTCTATTTATTTGGTTTTGTCCTTTTAGGTTTTGGGATTTTTAAAATTTACCAAATGATCCAGTATCGTATTGAGGAAAAAAAACATCGAGAATGGGTGGCTGGATTGGAGCACTCGGCATCTAAAAATGTCCACATATTAGCGGATACCATTTTGATTGATTATCTCAACGAAAAGAGAACACTGGCACTTTATTTACCGGAAGCTTATGATAGTGATAGTGTCAATTATCCTGTTATTTATTTTTTGGATGGTCAATCTTTATTTGATCAAAAAATTCTAGAAAGTACGGAGTGGGAAGTGGATGAGGTCTTGGATAGTTTGCATCAAATCGGTCAACAACAAGCGATCGTTGTAGGGATCTATAATTCGGATGATCATCGGTTAACGGAGTACAAACCTTTTCTATCAGACAAGCTTTATATTAGAGAAAAAAAAGTGACCGGTGACCAACATGCTAAATGGATCGTGAATAGTGTAAAGCCTTGGATTGATGAAAGATATCGAACGAAAAAAGAAGCCAACTCTACCTTCATCGGAGGTGCTTCTTTGGGTGGGTTGATGTCATACTATATGCTCATGGAATTCCCCAATATTTTTGGTGGAGCGATTGTTTTTTCTCCATCATTTTGGGTCAACGAAAAAGTATATCAGCTTCATGAAAACAATCAAAATTTAGCTGATCAAAAAATATACTTTAATGCGGGGCAGTTGGAAACACCGACAGTTGAAAGTATTGAAAAAATGCAAAAAATACTGCTAGAGGCAGGTATGCCTAAGGAAAATATTCAACTCAATGTGGAAGAGGAATTAGGGCACTGGCATATGACTTGGCGAGCAGGTTTTAAAAAAGCTTATCCTTGGATTGTTCAATGAGGAATAGACAAAAAAATCAAAATGCTATGAATATTAGAGCTTCAAAGATTGTATTTGAACACTGATGTAACAGATGACTCAGGTTGCGCAGTTTCCTCTACTAATGCACCCTTCGATCACGAGAAAACCAGCGTAATCTGCGTGCCATTTTTGGTATCGGAATCGTCAATCTAAAGTATTTTAATGGTCAATAAAAATAGTTCTTCGCCAAATACTGTACGTACAGTATTTGGCGAAGAAGGATAAAATTAGGAATGACTCCTATTTATTCGCACATCAAATATACTGAAAAACTACTGCCCTACTTCATTGGCAATCATCCGATCCAGATCTTCCATAACTTTGTAATCATTACCATTGAAAACACCAATCTGCTCACCGTTGGCATTGAATACCAAGTGACTCGGATATCGATAAATCATAAAACGCTTGGCAATAGGTTTTGCATCTGGAATAACTTGGTAAGCAAAATCTGCAGCATTAGCCGCCATCGTTGCTTTTAATTCATTGTCTTTACTCATGCCGAGAAAAACCACATTTTCAGCTCCGTATTTGGTCACTAAAGTATTTAATTGTGGAATAGCTTTTAAGCAAATCGTACAATCTGCAAACCAAAAATTCATCACAACAACTTTACCTGCATATTGATTCAGGCTAAAACCTTTGCTGTCCTCTACGTCTAAGACCGAGTGGCTATCCAGCTCCTCAGCTGGCTCGACAACTTCTTCAGGCATTTCCATTTCTCCGAATGCTTCGCTTTCTGTTTCAATCACTTCAGTTCCAATAATTCCGTCCTCTCTTTCTAATGCCTCATCGTTTTCTCGTATATCATTTGCTGGAACACTGGGTGTCGTCGCCTCAACTGCTGCAGCGGCTGCGGCATCTTTTTTCATTTGAGCATCCAAAGCTGCTTGTTGAGCTCGGTCTCTAGCCATCAATTCTGCTTGACGATTTTCTTCTGCAAGACGTTCTGCCTCCAGTTTTCTTTGCTCAGCTGCTTCTCGTTCCAAACGATCGGCTTCTGATCTTCCTTGCTCTACGATTGCTTGTTCTTGACGTTCTTGGTCGAATCGTTCTTGAGTCAATTTTTCCTGTGCTAAACGTTCTGCTTCTAAGCGCTCCTGTTCCATTTTTTCTGCGTCCAATCGTTGTGCTTCTAAGCGTTCTGCTTCTAGTCGTTGCACCTCTAACAATTCTTGCGCTTGGCGTTCTGCCGCCAATTTTTCCTGTGCCAAACGTTCTTGTTCCAGACGTTCTACTTCCAAGCGTTCTGCTTCTAATCGTTGTGCTGCTAACATTTCTTGTTCTTGTCTTTCTAATTCAGCTGCCTGCAATTTAGCCGCTGCCATCCGCTCCTCTTCCAATCGAAGCGTCTCTGCCATTCGAGCAGCCTCTGCTTGTCTTTCTTGTTCTTCTTGCGCCAATCGTTCTTCTTCAGCTTCCAACTCTTTTAATCGAGCTTCATTCGCAGCAATCTCTGCACGATGTGCTTCTTCTGCTAATCGTTCTTTTTCTAATCTTTCTTCGGCTTCCTTTTTGGCTTTTTGTGCTGCTTCAGCTTCCAATCGAGCGCGCTCTGCCTCAGCGATTCGTGCTTTTTCAGCTTTTCTTTGTGCTTCTAAATTGGCTGCTTCTTGAGCTCTTTCTGCACTGGCTTTCGCCAAACGAGCCTCTTCTTCTTGTCGTTTCTTTTGAATTTTAGCTAAACTTTCTGCTTCTTTTTTCAAAGCTTTACGACGGGATTTTTCTTCCTTTTGCAATTTTTTCAATTTTGCTAAACGTGCTTTTTCAGCTTTTTTTGCAGCTTTCATTTCTGCAATGCTAGCTTTTTCTCTTGCCTTTTCAGCTTCCCGTGCCCGCTCTTGTTCTGCTATTCGATTGGCCTCCTCTCGTTTCAATCTTGCCGCTTCTTCTTTAGCCAGCTTTTCTTCTTTTAAAGTTTTTTGACGAGCACGTTCTAATTCACCAGCACGTTTGAGTTCTGCTAATCGGCCTTCTTCTTCGAGTCGTTGTCGCTCTAATTCTGACAAACGAAGTTGCTCAGCTTCTAAAGTCTTTTGACGAATTTCTTCTTCTGCTCTTGCTTTTTCAAGGGCAACTAAACGAGCTTCCTCTGCTTTTCGCTCTTTTTCGATTTGAGCTAAGCGGGCTTGCTCTTCTGCTTCTGCTTTCAATCTTGCCGCTTCTATTTCTCCTTGTTGTTTGAGTTCAGCTAAATGCGCCTCTTCTTCAATCCGTTGCTTTTCTAATTCTGCTAGGCGCGATTGCTCTGCTTCAAATTTTTTCTGTCGTTCCTCCTCCTCTTGCTTAGCTCTTTCTAATTCTGCTATCCGCGCTTCTTCCGCTCTTCGTTCCTTTTCAGCTTCAGCTAATCTGATTCTTTCGTCCGCCGCAGCTTTTTGTCGAGCTTCTTCGGCAATTCTTTTTTGTTCTAATTCTGCTAAATTAGCTTCTTCTATTTTTCGTTGTCGATCCAATTCTGTTAATCGAGCCTCCTCTTCTGCTTGTGTTTTTAAAAGTATTTCTGTTGCTCTTCGCTGCTCCTCTAGTTCAGCTAATCGAGTTTCCTCTGCTAATCGTTTTCTTTCGAGTTCATTCAATATAGCCTGATCTTCAGCCAACTGCTTTTGACGTGATTCTTCTACTTTTCGCTGTTCTTCCAATGCAGCCAATCGAGCTTCTTCTTTTGCTTTTTGGTCTTCTATTTCACGTAATCTAGCTTCTTCTTTTGCGAAAGCTTTCTGCATCGCTTCTTCTGCTTTCCGCGTTTTAGCCAATGCTTCTAAACGAGATTCTTCTACCTTTCTTTCTCTCTCCAATTGGTCCAAGCGAATCTCTGATTCTTTGCTTGCGCCTTCTAAGTCATTGGCGTTAATTACACTTTTTTCAATCGTTTTTTCCTTTGGAACTGGAACAGGCAGTCTTTTGGGTTGCTCAACGGTTTTATTTTTCTTTATTGGTATTTCCTTTTTCTGAACAATTGCTTTTTCCTTTGGTTGGGTGTAGGTTTTTTGTTCCTTTTTAGGAAAAGATTTTACTTCTTTCTTTTCTACCTCTACTTTCTTTTTAGGAAAAGTGTTGACGGTCTTTTTTGGAAAGGAATTGGTCTTTTGATTCACCCTTTTTACAGGTTCTGTTACCTTTACATTCGATTCGACTGATTTGACTCTAGTCTCTTTTTCGGCTTCCGCCAAAACTTTTTTGACTTTAGGCTTGGGTTTAGATTCATTTACCTTTTCCATTGGAGGCATGGCATCCAGATGTTCATTCGTCTCTACAATATTCTCTGTTTCATCTAAAAGTTGTTTGACTTCTTTTTTCAATGGTGTTCCTCCCAGACGTGCCTCTCTTGCTTTCAACGCACGTTGAATGGCTTTATTTCTCGCATCCTGCATCGAGGATTTTTTAGAACTACCACTCTTCTCTTGGGCAGAAAGAGATAATGGAATAATGAATATGCTTAACAGCAATAATCGGAAGATATACTTCATAATTTATAATTTTAAGAATCAACAAAGTGATACTAAAAGCGTTGGTTAAAGACTATGTAAAATTGTTTCAAAAAATATTTTGAAATATGGAGGGGGAATGTTCATCAATTTGCTTAAATGGAAATCATCAATCAGGATAGTCTGATGATTATTCTATGATCTACTGGAATACAGCAGTTCAATAAAATTGGAATGGGATGACAGGAGGTAAAGAATCTTGAAAACCATTAATGTGGTAATCATTAAATTCTCTTCATTTTATTAAACAGGAATCCCTGTTTAAAATTCCACTTTTTTAAACAAATCAATAAAATAATACCAAAATCGAACCAGTTTTTTAATTCTAGTTATTTGATATGGGGAAGGCTCCTTGGGCAAGTATATTTTTTCCAATTTAATCATTTTTTTTAAGTTTAACAATAACATATATGTTTTATATGATACTAAGCAAGAAATCAAAACACCATAGATCATCCAATTAGTATTCCTTTTCATTCCATTTTTCTAACTTATATTAGAGTTTATGACAAAAGAATTTGTATAGTCATAAACTCTATTAAATTGAAAACATTAATTTATGCAACGCATTATGATTATCGGACCATGTGGGGCTGGAAAATCAACCCTTGCTCGAAAACTACATCAACAATTAAGTCTAGAATTGATTCATCTAGATCAATTGTACTGGCAACCCAATTGGACCGAAACCGATCCTGGGCCCTGGAAAAAAATTGTAGAACAAATTGTTCAAAAAGATCAATGGATTATAGATGGTAATTTTGGAAGCACTATGGATATTAGGATTGAAAAAGCAGATACTATTATTTTCTTAGCGTATTCCACTTTTACTTGTATCACAAGAGTGCTCCAAAGAATTTGGCAAAATTATGGACGAGTCCGACCAGACATGACTGAAGGGTGTCAAGAAAGATTGGATCTAGATTTTTTGCATTATGTACTCGTTTTTAACCTCACTAAAACACCGAAGATTCTAGCCAAACTAGAAAAAGTCAAATCCACAAAAAAGGTGTTCATTTTTAATAATGATCAAGAGGCTGACTTTTTTCTTAAATCGTTAGTTTAGGATTTCTATGCTATTATCTGATTGAGACATTTAAAGATTTTTATGTATTTAGACTTTAAAGGCTTTGCTTTGATAAGCAAATAAATTTGATCGGCCAAAATTCCAAACCAAATCATTTAATTCCCAAACAATGAGTAAGTAAAAAAATAATTCATAAAAATTTTATTCTTTTTCCTAGTAAAGTATATTCATATTATTATTTTTCACTATATTTACAACAAGAGACTCCCTTTAGAAAAAACAAAACGATGCCTGTTCATTACCCAAAAATGAAATTAAGCAAGGATAAGGTATTTCAGGAAAAACTAAGTTTTTCTACCAATTTGACGACCATTCTTGCTCACCCTTTGAGATTAAGTTTACTTGAATTCATTGATCAATTCAAAGTCCTTGATGAACAAAAATTAGATCTAGTTTTCCAAGGCGATCAGTCCGTACTTCGTACTCATTTGGATATGCTTATTTCTGCGCATCTTGTGATTTCTACTCAAAAAAATCATCGTAAATTTCTGACCCTCAATTATGATCAAATTGAAAAAACAAACGCTTTGTTGAATTTATTGATCAATGATCCTCAACAACTCAAACAATTTAATTGTGCTCGACAAAGTAAAAAGATATCTCCTCAAAAAGTAAATTCATTACATGGATGGAAAAGGTCATTACTCACTATTCGAAAAATATGGACACCATAATTAGGTTTTCTTCTAAAAAAATTTAATCTAAAAATCTCTTCCTACTTTTCAAAAAAAACTTACCTTCGATCTCGATCTTTTAAGCAGTCATTCTTAATCACTTAAGCTCTTTCACCAGGCTCACATATTATCACACACCCTTAAATTATTTTCCATGTGGAAAAATTACCTTAAAATCGGATTCCGTAATATTTGGAAGCAGCGGACTTTCTCAGCCATTAATGTCATTGGTCTTGCCGTTGGAATGGCTTGTTGTTTTTTAATCCTACAATACGTTTGGCACGAAACCAGTTATGACAAATTCCATAGTCATCTAGATCGATTGTATCGAGTGACTTATGAGGCTAATTTTAGTCGTCCAATGGAATTAGCCCGAATCCCTCCTGCCTTCACTTCACAATTGGAAGAAAATTTTCCAGAGATAGAAAGTGTTGCGCGAATGTATCCTCGAGATGTCAGTGTAACCGTTATTGAAAATGATCAGCAATTCGAAATCAGTAGAGTTCATTTTGTCGATTCCACTTTAACGGATGTTTTTAAATTTGATTTTTTAAGAGGTGGTAATAATGCATTAGATCAACCATTCTCTGTTGTTTTGACTGATGAAATGGCCCTCCAACTTTTTGGAACCATTGACGTTATCGGTAAAGAACTTCGCTTATCTAATGCCAAGAATTTTAAAGTGACTGGTGTTATAAAGGACTGGCCCGACAATGCTCATTTGGCCATCAATATCCTTGTTCCTTTTGACAATATGATCGACCTCGAGCGACCAAATGATCAAGAAACCATGACCAAGGTTTTACAAACCAATTGGATGGCCTCACATTCCTATACGTATGTATTACTACAACCCAATCAATCTGTAGAAGCGATCAATGCTAGATTTTCAGATTATATTCAAAAATATGGCCACGAGAATATCAAAGAAAAACAAAACTTCTCTCTTTTTCCTGTTAAGGACATCCACCTTTATTCTACTTTTCTACAAGAACCAGTTCCAGCTGCGGACTTGACTTCGCTATATCTTTTCATCGCTATTGGTGTAATGACCTTGCTAATTGCTTGTATCAATTTTGTCAATTTAACGACAGCCGGATCACTCAATCGAGCCAAGGAAGTCGGTCTACGAAAAGTACTCGGAGCGAGTCGTGGTTCCTTGGTGAGTCAATTTTTAGGGGAATCATTGCTATTGAGTTTGGTAGCTTTTATTCTTTCTTTGGCTTTCGCCAACATAGCGATTCCTTTGCTCAATTCCTTATCTGGACTAGATTTGGTTTTTGCCCCTTGGGAAAATCCCTTGATGCTTCTTTCTTTTATCGGTATATTTTTATTGGCTGGCTTTTTGGCCGGAAGCTATCCAGCATTTTTTGTTAGTAAATTTCTTCCAATAAATGCTATCAAAGGAGATACAAAAAAACCTGGCGGAGTGACCTTACGGAAAGGACTCATTACGATTCAATTTTTGGTAACTATCGTTTTTATCAGTGGTGCAACGATTATGTATTTACAACTTAATCACATCAAAAATCAACCGCTCGGTTTTAATAAAGATTTGACCCTTCAAGTCCCTATAGATAATAGTTTCAATTTGAATTCTGCCTTTCGGAGTGGGGACAAAAAAATGAGACAACGAATGAATACACTTGATGAACAGCTAGTGCAAAATCCTAATATCAAAGCTGTGACCCAATGTCAACAGCCTCCAGGTTTAGGAGCCATTGGTCGTCCAGCTTATAGTGAATTAATTCCTAAAGAAGATGCCTTCACCATGGGAGTGAATCCAGTGGATTACGATTATATCAAAACATTTGACCTAGAAATAATTGCTGGCCGTGATTTTGATTTGGCCCATGGAACAGATCATTTGAATAAATTCATTCTCAATGAAACTGCAGTTAAAACCTTTGGTTGGAAAACTCCAGAAGAAGCTATTGGACAAAAGGTTACAGAAAGACAAGAAGGAACTGTGATCGGTGTGGTCAAAGATTATCATTTTGAAAGTCTTTATACGGAAGTAGATCCTTTACTTCTTCGAATAAACCCAGGTGAATTCTCCAATTTTGTAGTGCGAATAGAAGATGCCAATATTCCTCAAACCTTGGCTTTTATGGAAGACAAATGGAAAGAATTTTTTCCTGGAAAAGCTTTTGAATATACCTTTTTGGATGAATCCATTACTCGCTATTATGCATCCGAACAAAGCTTGCTGAGTATCATTGGTTATTTTGCTTTTCTAGCAGTAATTATTTCTTGTTTTGGTTTATTTGGAATGGCTGCATTGATTACACAACATCGATATAAAGAAATTGGTATTCGAAAAATATTGGGTGCTTCGATCTCTCAAATTCTAAATACCTTGGCTATTGATTTTTTAAAATTGATCGTGATTGCCATGATCTTGGCGATTCCAATTATTTGGTATTTTTCCAATGAATGGATGCAAGATTTTGCTTTTAGCATTGGTTTTCCTTGGTGGGTTCCACTGACCGTTGGTTTATTTGTGATGTTATTGGCCTTTTTGACGATTAGTTCGAAAACGGTTCGTGTAGCTTTGTCCAACCCGGTGGATGCTTTGCGACATGAGTAAGAGAATGGTTGAATTTTGAATAATTGAATTTTGAATAGCACAGAGTATGTAACATTTTGAATGTAGATCATTTAAAATATAGGCGTTCAATTTTTTTGAAAATATTGAACGAATAAAGTCTTTGATTCGTTAAAAGGGCATTCAACTTTCAGTTATTTATAGTATTCAATTATTAAAAAACATGAAAACAATTATTGAAACCGAACGAGTGATTCTACGGAGATTTGAGATGGAAGATGCAGAAGCAATATTGGAGTTCAATTCTAATCCTGAGGTGATTCGTTATACTGGAGATCGATTATTAAGCACTTTGGAAGAGGCTAAAGAGTGTGTGACCAATATCTGGTTAAGCGATTATGAAAAATATGGATATGGTCGTTTTGCTGTTTGGTATAAACCAGCTAATAAAGTGATTGGCTTTGCAGGACTCAAATATTTACCAGAATTTGGTGAAACGGATATAGGTTATCGCATATTACCAGAATATTGGGGAAAGGGAATTACCACAGAAATGGCGCTCCCGCTTATGCAATATGGATTTGAAGTATTAGGCTTGAAACGGATCATTGGAATAACCATGTTAGAAAATCATGCTTCTGCAAGAGTCCTTCAAAAGTGTGGTTTAAAATTTTATCAACAAGCTCCTTATCTTGATGAACCCGATTTGGTCAATTGGTATGCAATGGATTTGGTAGATTTTCAAAAAACTTCCATCTTTGATGAAAATAAGCATGCCAATCAATGAACACCATAACCTGGAACTGTAAAGCCTTTAATGAGCTTAGTTTAGAAGAACTTTATCAATTGCTTCGACTTCGACAAGAGGTTTTTATTGTAGAACAAAATTGCCCTTATCTGGATACAGATGGTAAAGATCAAGCCGCGTGGCATCAGTGTGCTTATGATGAAACAGGAGATTTGATCGCATACACTCGATTATTACCTAAAGGAATTTCTTACGAAAAATACATTTCTATTGGTCGAGTCATCACGGCTCAAAAAGCAAGAGGAAAAGGTTTAGGTAGACCACTCATGCAACATTCTATTGCGAATGCTCGAAAATTATTTGGCGAAAGCCCCATCAAAATATCTGCTCAAGATCACCTAAGAAAATATTATGGCTCCTTAGGTTTCATTCCCATTGGTGATGTTTATGATGAAGATGGTATTCCTCATATTGCGATGATTTTGGAATAATTTTTTTTGAAAAAAGAGGCCCTGTATAATTTCGTTTGAACTGAAAACCAATTGAAATCATACAGGGTCAAAAAGCTTTTCTTATAATTGACTGACTACAAATAATTTAGTCATTTCTTTTTCCTCATCGATCAAAACTGTTAGTGTATAAACTCCAGACCTAAATCCTTTTAAACCAATATTAATTGGTTCAGATGAAATGTCATTAATAAATCGAGTCTGTACTTTTTGCCCTAAAGTATTATGAATTTGAATCGTGGCAGGCTTACCGATAAAATTACTCAAGCCAACATTTAATTCTTGAGATGCTGGATTTGGGTAGATTTGAAATTCCTCCTTATTGATATCAAAATCAATCGACTCTACATTAGAATATAAAAAAGAGTCATCGATAAAATGCTGCTTTATTCGGTAATAATTTTTTCCTTCAATCGGATTCATATCCACATTTTGATACTGAATAAATTCAGAAGAAGTAGAAATACTTTCCATTATTTTAAAAGGCTGAAAGTTGATGTTATCCGAGGATCGTTCAATCGTAAAATAATTGGTCATAAAATCTGTATTGGTTGACCAGCCTAAAGATATGGCTTGATTGTTTCTTCTCGCATCAAAATAAATTTCAGGATTAGGATCAGCAATCAAAAGACTATAATCTTCACAAATCAGATACGCTTTCTTTTCACAAACTGCAGTCCAATCCGCTTTCAACATTTCTACTTTTAAATAATATACTCCTTTCTCCAAATTTTCAAAACTATAACTATCTTCACAATTTCCGACGCATCTAAAAACAACAGACCAATCTTCATCAAAAATAACCATTGTAGAAACTGGTGTAGCATGTAAACCTGAAACCTCAATACTATAAGGTCCAGTAGTAAATATTATCTGCTCGCAAGGATCAATTGGATCACAAACATTTCCTATTCCATCATTATCTATATCTTCTTGAAGTGGATTTGGGGTAGTAGGACAATTATCAAATTGATTACAAATACCATCACCATCGCTATCCCCTCCACTTCCATCACATGGGTTTTCATTTGCTCCAGTAATATTTACCTCGAAGTTTTTTTCACAAGCTATTGACCAATCATTGGCATAAAAAATCACATCAACATAATACCTTCCATTCTGTAAATTATTTATTGTTTTAGAAGGAGTGGTGCAATCTCCTGCACAATTAGCAACAGTGGTCCAATTGTGATTCATTAAATGAACTTGAACAATCGTCCCTTCCAAACCATTAATCGTAATACTACCATTCTGTTTTACAAGCCAAACTTTATTACAATCTCCATTAGGACTGACATCACAAGCGTCTCCAATACCATCGCCATCCGAATCTAGTTGATCCGAATTGGAAACAAAAATACAATTGTCGTGATCTCCACAAATACCATCACCATCGAAGTCCCCTCCATGTTCTCGACAAATATCATCTAAATCACAAGGATCTCCAATACCATCAAAGTCTGAATCTGCTTGAGTTGGATTTGCGATTAGATCGCAATTATCTTCATCATCACAGATACCATCCCCATCAGAATCCCCTCCATGATTATCACAAGGGTCACAGGTATCAGCAGGTAAAATATTTACTAAACTTGATGTGGTTGATCTACATTCTATACAGTTACCAGTACCTTCTGAGTTACAAGTAAAACCATCGTAACCGACTGAACGCAATGAAGTAGCTCCAAATGATTCCCCCGGAACAAGTGGTCTAGAACAAGAAGTATGTATTTTATTGATTTGTAAAAGTGATCCAAATTGACTCGATAAAACGAAGATATAAAAATTAGATTGGAATGTTTTCCCAGGTAAAGCCTTTGCAGTAAAAGAACTCCCAATGGCTACATTCCCAAAGAAATAGGTATCTCCTCCTCCATCACTTTTTTCTACGACTATAATAAAAACAACTGGATCTTCCTCAGGACCATTTTCAAAATCATCACACTCAAATGAACTTCCTTGACTATTATTAGCCGCTGCACAATCTGTTCCCCAATAAGTAAAAGTTATAGAGTTGGGTGTACCTAATCCTTCTTTACAACAATCCCCGCTAATGCTATTTCCACTTCCACTTCCTGATCCCGATCCATTAACTATGGAAGGTCCTGGACAAATAGCAGGTTCGTTGGTATTATTCCCTGATCCAGATCCAGATCCGCTTCCATTTCCTTCATCATCAGAATCAATATGACAATCATTATCAATAGAAAGTAAAACAGGAAATTCTCCATCGGTCTGGTAGACCACTTGGTGTGGCCCAATACCAAAAGCAAAAGGAGGAGAAGCCTCTATACCAAAAAACCAAGCATACTCAAAACAGGGATATCCTAAATCAGGTGTTGTAAAAATAATGGTCTCTCCAGTACAAGCTTCAGTAATGGAGCTATTGATAATAGGAGTTGGACAATCTTCAGGTTGAGCAGAAATATTCCCTAAAAAAACAAACATACATAACAATAAGCACACAAATAACTTAAAGCTATTCATCTGAGATTTACTCACCAAATAATCGCAGGGATGATTTAAATTGGGATGGTTCATAATTTTCTTCATTTTGGCTGATGTAAGTAATCTTCTAATTCTTTATAGTTTTAAAAATGTGCTTTTTATTTTGGTATTCAACGTTTATAAAATAAATTCCTTGTGGAATATTTTCTTCGGATATCTCTAGCCGAATGCTGTTCTCATTAACCACAATCTGGCTTTGAACAACCTGACCAAGTATATTTAACAAACTCACTTTAACCTCTTGTTGATTCAATGCTTGATCAAAGAAAAGTTCTATATATTTATTCCAAGGATTTGGAGAAACATCAATATTAATTGCCTCTTCCAGATCTAAAACATTAGTTGTATTCTCATTGTTATATTTATGAGTTGGCGATTGAAAGACAAACTCCCCTGTACCATTTGGAATTCTGGCGTAAGCCGTGTTTCTTACTTGCGTAGAAAAAGATACATAATCAATCCAAGTCCCATCCTCATGAGCTAACAACAATTCTTCTCCCTCCATTTTGAGTTTAAAGTTGGCATGTAGTCCGTCTTGATCGAGATCTTTATCTGCCCAAATAATTAGATAATCATTTGCAGCAATTTTAGTTCCTTTCGGGAAAAACCAGCGATTAGGAAAAGCTATATTATCTTTTAAATAATAACCTGACAAATCAACTTCTTGATCTGTATTGTTGAATAATTCAATCCAGTCATCTGCATCACCATTGGTATCTAAGTGCCCATCCGTATTTGAAACTACTAATTCATTGATACTAATGTCTCTCCATTGAAGTGTTGAAAAGGCTTCTTCACAATCGTGATTGGCCTCTAATAAATCTTCGTCAATTTGATCAAATCGTTGATCGAAAAATAATTTTAATGGAGGAATTCCAGCTTCCTTTCCTCCTCCCGTTCCATTTCCAACGGCATATTCAAAATAGTCTCTGGTATAGATATAATTAGGATCTTCATAAATCGCTTCTCGAATCAAATTAGCGAAATAGTCAATCTGCGGAAATAGTTTTTCTTTAGTAAAATATTGATCTTGAATGATGCAGCAAATATCTAAATAGCGTTCTTTATATGTAGGTACTTCCATCAAACGCTTAATCAAAATTTTCTCTGGATCATCTTGAATCAAATCATAATCAACCTGATAATTAAAACCGGTTTCAATACTATTAATAGGACCGTCCTCTTCTAGTTCTAAATATTTTAGCGTACAAAAAACATCCCATTGATCACTACAACAATATTCATCTTCTGCAATAACTTGTTGATAAATCGGATCACTTGCTTCATATGGAACCATTCCATTTAACATCGTAACACATGTTGCTGGATCATCACTTAGATCGATCGGTACACAGCGTGTTTGTTGGCATTCTTCTCCATTTTCAAGCCGACTAGAAGTTAAACATACCTCAACTTTTCCAACCGATGAACTAAACGTATGAGTGGGATGTTGGTCATCAGAAAAATTTCCATCACCAAAATCCCAATACCATTTTTCCGCAGCTGGTTCGGACAGTTCTTTGAATTCAAGGCTATGACCAATCTGTGTATATGTAAAAGTAGTTTTGATCAAACAGTCTTCATCATAAGGCGGATAAGGATTACCATCCGTTATCAATCGGCCTCCAAAAGACAAATTGTAATCCCAAGGGATCCAATGAATTTTTCCACTTTTAGGTTCTTCATATAAATACCAATTTCGACGATTATCGATATAAGAATCCCAATTATTGGTCATTACATCAATCGCTAAAACATGCAGGTATTGATCCACATTAAATACTTCTTCAATTGCCCAAGGAAAATCAGTATCACTACTATTATTCAAAACATCTAAGAAGCGAATTAGACCACTCCAATCATCTTCCACTTCATTTGTTTTTAGCTCAAAAGTATCTTTGTAAATTTCAGGATTATCGCCCCACCAATCGAGGTTGGACCATCTTTGATTTTTATACAAATTACCTTTTCCACTGGCAAAATTATTTTTCAAAAAAGTTTTATCCACTTGTTCGACGATCTCATATAAGCCCCAATATTCATCATTCAAAAATAAACGACAAAAAGAAACTCTTGGCGCCATGACTCCATTGGCTCGCATCAAATTGTATCCTAAATAGTCGCGAAGCATGGCCGGATCACCAATTCCATTATGAAGGTTTATTTTTTTTAGTCCATCAAAACTTTGCTCTACAAAAATGTTCAGATCTATTTTAAAAGGTTTCTTTTTATCTACATAAAAATAAGATGACTTTCCTTTCAATCTTACACCAATAGAATCCATCAGCGTGCCATCGATGGAAATACGAGCCATCATATCTTCAATATCTCCACCACTGAATTGTTGTGCCTCATCATAATTCGTTTTTAAATCATTCCAAAAATCTGGTTGGTCAAATTCCAATCGAATTTCATGGACTAGGCTATTGTCAAAGAGCTCCTTACCTGTTTGGGCGAAAGCCAACAAGCAATAGAAAAACAAGAAAATAGCAGATAACCACTTTTTCATTATAAAAAAACTTTGTTTCTAAAAACATGAATGATT
Source organism: uncultured Saprospiraceae bacterium (assembly GCA_964441245.1). Lineage (GTDB taxonomy): Bacteria > Bacteroidota > Bacteroidia > Chitinophagales > Saprospiraceae > JALZUU01. The sequence continues at coordinate 15,347 of CAYTVR010000153.1, forward strand.
CATATTTGTGCAACTCAAAAAGTCATTTTTTTGAATTCCAAAAGGGAGGTAAGACAATTGTATCCATGCATTCAAGAATACAAAACCATTCTTGAATACCTACTTTTGTCCGCAATAAGTGATGTGTAAGAAGTGAAGGGAGGTTCAACTAAACAAGGATAAAGATATATGTTTTTATAGTGATACACAAATATTTAAAACTACCATCCTATTTCTACCCTCTTTTCGGTAGGGTACTATTTTTTACAAAAAAAAATGGCTACCTGAAAAAAATCAGGCAGCCAAAATTTAATCTAAGAGTTTATTCACAATACTTTAGATAATCATAAATTCTATAGTCTGTTTACAACAAACATTTTCGTAATTTTCTTGTTATTATCTATCGTTACCGTCACAGCATAAACACCTGAACGGTAATCTTTCAATTCAATATTAACTGGATCAGCAGTTAACAAATCAATAGATTGACGTTGCATAATTTGACCGAGACTATTACTGATTTGAATCTCGGCAGGAAGTCCTTCGAATCCACCCAAGATCAAATTCAATTCATTATGAGTCGGATTCGGATAGAGATTAAAGCTTTCTAAATCCAAGTCAAATTCTACTGCTTTTACTTCAGAGTAAGCGAAAGTCCCGTCTAAATAGAACTGCTTGATGCGATAATAATTGGTCCCCATCTTAGGAGTGACATCTTCATCTTGATACTGAACAAAATCGATAGCAATTGAAATACTTTCGCTTTCTTTCACTGGAGTGAAATTCATATTGTCCATAGAATGTTCAATCACATAATGATTGGTCATAAAGTCAGAATTAGTCGTCCAATTTAATGAAACTGCTCGTTCATTTCGTCTTGCATCTAAGTAAAGTTCTGGATTTGGATCAGAAACCATAAATGTTGCATTTCCACAAATCAAATAAGCATCTTTGACGCAGATGGTTTTCCAATCAGCTCCTAATAAACTTGCTTTGACGTAATAAACGCCTGCATTTAAGTTGTTAATGACCTCCGTGTTGTTACAATCACCAGAGCAATTGAATACCAATGACCAACTTTCGTTGAAAATTTGTAGCATAGAGATTGGAGCTGAATTCAAGCCAGAAACGGTAATGTTTGTCGTACCGACTGTGAAGATCACATTGTCACAATCATCCCCTGTTGATGGTTGATCACATGCATCACCGATTCCATCGCTATCTGCATCTTCTTGATAAGGATTTGGAATAGAAGGACAATTGTCAACATTATCACAAACACCATCATTATCACTATCTCCACCTTGACCTGCACAAGCACTTTGATCGTTATCAATAATCGTCACCGTTCCTTGAGCGTCTCCTATCGTTGCACCATTCGCATTGAAAAGATTTACTTTAAAAGTCTCATCTGATTCCGCGTTATTATCATTTACGATTGGAATCGTAATACTAGTTGAACTTTGTCCAGCTGGAATAGTAACCGTTCCTGATACAGGGTTATAATCACTTCCTGAATTAGCTG